>NZ_AP021903.1:600000-865000 GCF_018326005.1 Pseudomonas sp. Seg1 | reverse complement strand
CGCCAGGCCAGCGGCGCATGCCACCGGGTGTGCCGAGTAGGTGTAACCGTGGGGGAATTCCACAGCGTATTCCGGGGTCGGCTGATTCATGAAAGTCTGGTAGATCTCAGAGCTGGCAATCACTGCGCCCATCGGGATCGCGCCGTTGGTGACTTGCTTGGCGATGCACATCAGGTCCGGGGTCACACCGAAACTGTCGGCGCCGAACATCGAACCGGTACGGCCGAAACCGGTGATCACTTCGTCGAACACCAGCAGGATGTTGTGCTGATCGCAGATCTCGCGCAGACGTTTCAG
The DNA here is from genome assembly GCF_018326005.1 of Pseudomonas sp. Seg1. Lineage (NCBI taxonomy): Bacteria > Pseudomonadati > Pseudomonadota > Gammaproteobacteria > Pseudomonadales > Pseudomonadaceae > Pseudomonas > Pseudomonas sp. Seg1. The sequence continues at coordinate 864,703 of NZ_AP021903.1, read as the reverse complement.
GTAACCCTGTGGCGGAACCAGAACGCCAGCGGAGCCGGCCATTGGTTCAACGAACACCGCCGCGATGTTCGACGCGTCGTGCAGTTCGATCAGCTTCAGCAACTCATCGGCCAGGGCGATACCGCCCTGCTCCGGCATGCCACGAGAGAACGCATTGCTCGCCAGCAAGGTGTGCGGCAGGTGATCGACATCCATCATCGCCTGACCAAACAGCTTGCGGTTGCCGTTGACGCCGCCGAGGCTGGTGCCGGCGATGTTCACGCCGTGGTAGCCACGGGCGCGGCCGATCATTTTGGTTTTGGTCGCCTGACCTTTCAGGCGCCAGTAGGCACGCACCATTTTCACCGCGGTGTCGGCGCACTCGGAACCGGAATCGGTGAAGAACACATGGTTCAGGTTGCCCGGGGTCAGGTCAGTGATTTTCTCCGCCAGTTGGAACGACAGCGGATGGCCGTACTGGAAGCCCGGCGAGTAATCCAGCGTGCCGAGTTGTTTCGATACCGCTTCCTGAATTTCCTTGCGGGTGTGCCCGGCGCCGCAGGTCCACAGACCCGACAGCGAGTCGTACACCTTGCGGCCCTTGTCGTCGATCAGCCAGCTGCCTTCCGCGCCAACGATCAGACGCGGGTCGCGCTGAAAGTTGCGGTTGGCGGTGTACGGCATCCAGTGCGCGTCCAGCTTCAGTTGGCTGGCCAGTGGCGACTGTGCGTTTTCAGGCATGTTCATCGGGCAAAACCTCGCAGGGCATAAGCTTCAGGGAGATGGAAAGCGTTGTTGCAGCTAAATTGCCACGGCGATAAAGTCGGTGAAATTCAACTCTTCTAACCTTCAGTTAGAACCCTGCTAAACATTGAGAATAAAAACATGAGCAGCCGCCGCCCCGATCCGCTGGCCCAGGTCAGTGACTTTGATATCCGCCTGCTGCGGATTTTTCGCAGTGTGGTGGAATGCGGCGGGTTTTCGGCGGCGGAAACCGTGCTCGGCATCGGTCGTTCGGCGATCAGCCAGCAGATGAGCGATCTCGAGCAACGACTCGGATTGCGTTTGTGTCAGCGTGGTCGCGCCGGTTTTTCGTTGACCGAAGAAGGCCGCGAGGTTTATCAATCGGCGTTGCAGCTATTAAGTGCGCTGGAAAGCTTTCGCACCGAGGTCAATGGCCTGCACCAGCATTTGCGTGGCGAGTTGATCATCGGCCTGACCGATAATCTGGTCACGCTGCCGCACATGCGCATCACCCACGCCCTCGCCCAGTTGAAGGAGCGCGGGCCGGATGTGCAGATTCAGATCCGCATGATCGCGCCCAACGAAGTCGAACAAGGTGTGCTTGATGGTCGCTTGCATGTTGGTGTGGTGCCGCAGGCCAGCGCATTGTCGGGGCTGGAATATCAGCCGCTGTATAGCGAGCGCTCACTGCTGTATTGCGCGGTCGGGCATCCGCTGTTTTATGTCGATGACAAGCAACTCGATGACGAGCGCCTTAACAGTCAGGACGCGATTGCCCCGACGTTTCGTTTGCCGGCGGATATTCAGGCGCATTACCAGGCGCTCAATTGCACCGCCAGTGCCTCGGACCGTGAGGGCATGGCGTTTCTGATTCTGACTGGGCGTTATATCGGTTATTTGCCGGATCACTACGCCAGCCTTTGGGTGCAGCAGGGGCGCTTGCGTGCGCTGAAGGCGAACACGCGTTTTTATGATCTGAGCCTCGCATCGGTCACGCGCAAGGGTCGCCGCCCACATTTGGTGCTTGAAAGCTTTCTGGAGAGTCTGGCGGCGACGCGGTGAAAATCTTCAAAGGCCCAGCCATATTGGGCTCTGGCGGGACGCTCAGACAATAACCTGAGCAAGTGGACAGCTTTTTGCAAAGCAGGATCAATCTCGATCCATCAACAAGAAGCCCAAGCCCATGCAGCCAGATTCCGCACCGTCCAGCGATTTGATCTACGGCCTCAACGATCGCCCCAAACCGCTCGCCGCGATCCTCGCGGCGCTGCAACACGTGCTCGCCAGTTTTGTCGGCATCATCACCCCGCCCCTGGTGATCGGCTCGGCGCTCGGTTTGACCGCACACCTGCCCTACCTGATCAGCATGGCCTTGATGGTTTCGGGCGTCGGCACGTTTATTCAGGCGCGTAGGCCGTTCGGCATTGGCGCCGGGATGATCTGTTTACAAGGCACCAGTTTTGCCTTCCTCGGTGCGGTGCTGTCGGCGGGGTTTCTGGTCAAGCAGCGTGGCGGTAGCCCGGAGGACATTCTGGCGATGATCTTCGGCGTGTGCTTTTTCGGCGCGCTCGTGCAGATCGTCCTCAGTCGTTTCATTGGCCAGTTGCGCCGGGTGGTTACCCCACTGGTGACCGGGATTGTCATCACGCTGATCGGCATCAGTCTGATCAAGGTCGGCATCACCGATCTGGGCGGCGGTTTCAATGCGCCGGACTTCGGCGCGCCGGGCAATCTGGCGCTGGGTGTATTTGTGTTGCTGACGATCATTCTGCTCAACCGCTCGAACACGCCATGGGTGCGCTTGTCAGCAATCATCATCGGTTTGGTGCTCGGCAGCCTGGCGGCGTGGTTCAGTGGCAAACTGGTGCCGCAGCCATTGCCCGACTTGCCGCTGGTAAGCCTTCCTACACCATTCAAGTTCGGATTCAGCTTCGACTGGACGGCTTTCCTGCCCGTCGCGCTGATTTATCTGATCAGCACCATCGAAACCGTCGGCGACCTCACCGCCAACTGCATGCTCGCCCGGCAACCGATCAGCGGCCCTTCTTATATAAGTCGCCTGCGTGGCGGGGTGCTCGGTGATGGCGTGAGCTGCATGATCGCCGCGACCTTCAGCGCCTTTCCCAACACAACCTTTGCGCAGAACAACGGCGTGATCCAGTTGACCGGCGTTGCCAGCCGCTACGTCGGGTTGTACATCGGCGCGATCCTGTTTTGCCTTGGACTGTTCCCGATGATCGGCGCGGTGTTGCAACAGATTCCGAAACCGGTGCTCGGCGGCGCGACATTGGTGATGTTCGGCGCCGTCGCTGCTGCCGGCGTACGCATCCTCGCGCAGTCGCCACTGGATCGGCGCAGCATGCTGATCATCGCCACGTCGTTCGGCGTCGGCTTGGGCATCGCCGCGCAACCGAACCTCTTGCACTTGCTGCCAAAGCTTGTGCAGAACCTGTTCGATTCAGCGATTACCAGCGGCGGGCTGACCGCAATCATCCTTTGTCTGTTGTTGCCGGAGGCCAAAACCGGGTCTGCCGAAGTACATGCACCACTGAACAAGATCGAACAGGCGTAACGGTTTTATCGCTTCAGGGCTTGTCGGATGCCTGTGGGTGCGCTATCAACGCAATTGGTTGCACCCACAGACAAACCCGGAAGTGCCTATGACCTTTGAAGTCCCCGCTCACGGCGGCAAGCCCGCCAGCCGCATTCGTCAGAAGAACGAAGAGACCATCCTCAAAGCCGCCGAAGACGAGTTCGCCCGTCACGGGTACAAAGGCACCAGCATGAACACCATCGCCCAGAATGCCGGGTTGCCCAAGGCGAACCTGCATTACTACTTCACCAACAAGCTGGGTTTGTACGTCGCGGTGCTGAGCAACATCATCGAGCTGTGGGACAGCACCTTCAACACCCTCACCGCCGAGGACGATCCGGCCGAAGCGCTGACCCGCTACATCCGCGCAAAAATGGAATTCTCCCGCCGTCAGCCGCAAGCCTCGCGCATCTTCGCGATGGAAGTGATCAGCGGTGGCGAATGCCTGAGCGAATATTTCAATCAGGACTACCGCACCTGGTTCCAGGGCCGCGCGGCGGTGTTTCAGGCGTGGATCGATGCGGGCAAAATGGACCCGGTCGATCCGGTGCACCTGATCTTCCTGTTGTGGGGCAGCACCCAGCATTACGCCGACTTCGCCACGCAGATCTGCCGCGTCAGCGGGCGCAGCAAGTTGACCAAGCAGGACATGGAAGACGCCGGCAACAACCTGATCCGCATCATTCTCAAAGGCTGCGGCCTCACCCCTTCTATTTAAGACGTTTATGCCTTTCACCCTCAGCGGTTTTTGCGAGTACCGCGAAGAGATTCGCAAAAGCCGCTTTATCACCTACGCCACGCCGATTGGCAGCCCCGCCGATGCGCAGGCGTTCTTCGAGCAACACAGCGACTTGAACGCCTCGCACAATTGCTGGGCGTGGAAACTCGGCGATCAATATCGCAGCAATGATGACGGTGAACCCGGCGGCACGGCCGGGCGACCGATACTGGCTGCGATTGAAGCGCAGGATTGCGATCAGGTCGCGGTGCTGGTGATTCGCTGGTATGGCGGCATTCAACTGGGCACCGGCGGATTGGCTCGGGCCTACGGCGGTGGCGCGAACAAGTGCCTGCAAACGGCGGCGAAAGTCGAGTTGATCAGCCGTGTGCCACTGCGTTGTGCCTGCGCGTTTGCCGAATTGGCGCTGGTGAAATTGCGCGTGGCGGATCTCGGCGGGTTGGTGGTGGAAGAAAATTTCACCGCCAATGGCGTGGAGTTGCAGTTGGCGGTGGGCGAAGCGCAGATTGATTTGTTGCAGAGCCAATTGGCCGATCTCAGCCGTGGGCGGATTCTCTTGCAGCGGTGAAGCAAGATAAAAAGAAGGCTGCGATCTTTTAGGGCACAGCCCATATCCCTTATTCCACCGAGTTGCCCACATCTGCTGTGCACCCGACTGTGGATAACCTGAGTACATTCCGCTGTAACCCTTCTGTCACGCGGGTTTGCGGGCATTGCTCACTTTTCGCTCAATTCGCCAGACGAAATGCAAATCCCACGCAAAAACAACCAGTTAGCCGTGTTTATCACCATTAGAAGAAAGCACCCCAGTGCTTATGCCCGGGTTTTCCGCTTGCGCACAATAACTGTGGAACAACCTGTGGATAACCCGTTCATGGCTGGCGCAGTCGCAGGTATTGCATAGGCCCCACCGGTTTGTTCGTTTTTTGATCAATGGCCGACGGGCAAAACTGGAGCCTGCTCAATGGCTTTGCGCCGAATTGGTGCCATGAATCAGCTCGATTCCGGCTGCGAAGCTCTGTGTTCAGCCCTTGCGAGCAGGCACTGCACAGGTTCCTGACTCAATGGCCAGGAAATTGCTTTATCCACAGGCATAACTCCAAGCCAGTCGAGCCTGCCATGCCCATCGCCGATTCAACCCCGCGCCTGCAACTGCGCCATATCAGCAAACGCTACCCCGGTTGCCTGGCCAATGACGCCATCGACCTGAGCATCGCACCCGGGGAAATCCACGCCCTGCTCGGCGAGAACGGCGCGGGCAAAAGCACGCTGATGAAGATCATCTACGGCGTCACCCAGGCCGATGCGGGGGAGATGCTCTGGCAGGGCCAACGGGTGACTATCCGCAATCCGGCGCAGGCACGGCAGTTGGGCATCGGTATGGTGTTCCAGCATTTTTCACTGTTCGAAACGCTCAGCGTTGCGCAAAACATTGCGCTCGCGATGGGCGCCAAGGCCGGAACGCCGAAGCAGCTGGAACCGAAAATTCGTGAAGTCTCGCGCCGCTACGGCATGGCTCTGGAACCTGAGCGACTTGTCCACAGCCTGTCGATCGGCGAGCGGCAACGGGTGGAAATCATTCGTTGCCTGATGCAGGACATCCGCCTGCTGATCCTCGATGAACCCACTTCGGTGCTGACGCCACAGGAAGCCGACGAGTTGTTCGTTACCTTGCGCCGTCTCGCCGCCGAGGGCTGCAGCATTCTGTTTATCAGCCACAAACTCGCTGAGGTGCGCGCCTTGTGCCATAGCGCCACGGTATTGCGCGGTGGGCGCGTGGCCGGGCATTGCGCGCCGGCCGAGTGCTCGGATCAACAGTTGGCGCAGTTGATGGTCGGCGAAGCGGCGGCGCTGATTGGCGACTATCCGAAGGTCGGCGGTGGCGCGGCGTTTTTGCAGGTCAGTGGCTTGAGTTGGCACAACCCCGACCCATTCGGCTGCTCGCTGACGGCTGTCGACTTGCAAGTACGCAGCGGTGAAATCGTCGGCATCGCCGGGGTCGCTGGTAATGGTCAGGATGAATTGCTCGCGCTGCTCAGTGGCGAACAAACCCTGCCCCGTGCCGAGGCTGCGACCATTCGATTCGGCGAAAAAAACGTCGGTGATTTACGCCCCGATGCGCGACGCAAACTCGGTCTGGCATTCGTACCCGCCGAGCGACTGGGGCACGGCGCGGTACCGGAATTGAGTCTGGCGGACAACGCCCTGCTTACCGCTTTCCAGCAAGGACTGGTCAGCAATGGCTTGATCGAGCGCGGCAAAGTCGAAGCCCTCGCCGAAACAATCATTCAGCGCTTCGGCGTGAAAACCCCGGGCCCCCAAGCCGCCGCGCGCAGTCTGTCCGGCGGCAACCTGCAGAAGTTCATCCTCGGCCGGGAAATCCTTCAGCAACCGCAACTGCTGATCGCTGCGCACCCGACCTGGGGCGTTGACGTCGGCGCCGCCGCCACGATCCACCGCGCACTGATCGCGCTGCGCGATGCCGGCGCGGCGATTCTGGTGATTTCGGAAGACCTCGACGAACTGTTCCAGATCAGCGACCGCCTCGGCGCGTTGTGCGGCGGCAGGCTGTCGGCACTGCAAAACACCACAGACACCTTATTGAGCGACGTTGGCGGCTGGATGGCCGGTCAGTTTGACGTCGCGCAAAAACACGCCACGGTTTAACGGAGCTTTCAACCATGCTGCTTTCCCTCGAACCCCGTGGCCAGCAATCGCGCCTGATGCTCTGGTGCTCGCCGTTGCTGGCGGCGGCGCTGACGCTCGGTTGCGGTTCGCTGCTGTTCATCGCCCTCGGCCATGATCCGCTGCAAACCTTGTACACCTTGCTGATTGCGCCGGTCAGCGACGTGTATGGCGTCTCGGAATTGCTGGTCAAAGCCCTGCCGATTCTGCTCTGCGCGCTCGGTCTGGCGGTGGCCTATCAGGCGCGCATCTGGAACATCGGCGCCGAAGGTCAATTACTCCTCGGCGCATTGGCCGGCAGTGCCCTGGCGGTGAACATCATCGACATGCAAAGCCGTTGGGCGCTGGTGTTGATTCTGCTCACCGGCACCTTCGCCGGTGCGGCGTGGGCCGGGCTGACGGCGTGGTTGCGCACGCGCTTCAACGCCAACGAAATCCTCACCAGCATCATGCTCAATTACATTGCGCTGAACCTGCTGCTGTTCTGCGTGCATGGGCCGCTGAAAGACCCGGCCGGGTTCAACTTTCCCGAATCGGCGATGTTCGGTGACGCCAGCCGTTTGCCGTTGTTGCTGGAGGATGGCCGCGTGCACGCCGGGGTGTATTTCGCCCTGCTTGCACTGGTTGCGGTGTGGGTGTTGTTGCAGAAAAGTTTTGTCGGTTTCCAGATCAAAGTGCTCGGGCTGGACAAGCGCGCGGCAGGGTTTGTCGGCTTTCGCGAGAAGCGCCTGATCTGGCTGGCGCTGTTGATCAGTGGCGGCTTGGCGGGGCTCGCGGGTGTCTGCGAAGTGACTGGACCGATCGGCCAATTGGTGCCGCAGGTGTCGCCGGGTTATGGCTATGCGGCGATTACCGTGGCGTTTCTCGGGCGACTCAATCCGCTCGGGATTCTGTTCTCGAGCCTGTTGATGGCGCTGCTGTACATCGGTGGCGAGAGCGCGCAGATGAGTCTGAATCTGCCGCAAGCGATCACCCAGTTGTTTCAGGGAATGATGCTGTTTTTCCTGCTCGCCTGTGACGTGCTGATCCTCTATCGGCCGCGCCTGAACCTGCGCTGGACACGGCGTACTTCGACCACCGCCGTAACCGCCGGAGCGCTGTGATGGATATCGATCTGTTGAGCAATATTTTCTACGCCATGGTGCGTTGCGGCACGCCGCTGTTGCTGGTGGCGCTGGGCGAACTGATCTGCGAGAAGAGCGGCGTGCTCAACCTCGGGCAGGAAGGAATGATGCTGTTTGGCGCGGTGATCGGTTTTATCGTGGCGCTGAACAGCGGCAACCTGTGGCTTGGCGTGTTGCTGGCGATGCTTGCCGGGATGTTGCTGTCGTCGCTGTTTGCCTTGGTGGCGCTGGTGTTCAATGCCAATCAGGTCGCGACCGGGCTGGCGCTGACGATTTTTGGTGTAGGGCTGTCGACCTTCGTTGGCGCGGCGTGGGTCGGTAAACCCTTGGCCGGGTTTGAACCGTTGGCGATTCCGTATTTGAGCGACATCCCGCTGATCGGGCGGATGCTGTTCGCTCAGGATCTGCTGGTGTATCTGTCGTTTGCGCTGTTTGCACTGGTGGCGTGGGTGATCATCAAAAGCCGTGTCGGGTTGATCATTCAAGCGGTTGGTGAAAATCCGGATGCGGCCAGTGCGATGGGCTTGCCGGTATTGACGGTGCGCACACTGGCGGTGCTGTTTGGCGGCGCGATGGCCGGGTTGGCCGGGGCGTATCTGTCGCTGGCGTATACGCCGATGTGGGCGGAAAACATGACCGCCGGGCGCGGCTGGATTGCGCTGGCACTGGTGGTGTTTGCCAGTTGGCGGGTGTGGCGATTGTTGCTCGGGGCGTATCTGTTCGGCCTCGCCAGCATCCTGCATCTGGTGGCGCAGGGGTTGGGGCTGGCGATTCCGTCGAGTCTGTTGGCGATGCTGCCGTATGTGGCGACGATTGTGGTGTTGGTGGTGTTGTCACGCGATGCGGTTCGGACTCGGTTGTATGCACCGGTGTCGCTGGGGCAGCCTTGGCAATCAGGGCATTAGGGCGGTGATCTCACTGGCCCCATCGCTGGCAAGCCAGCTCCCACAGGTTTTTGTGGTGTGGCTGATATCTCATTCACATCCGAGATCCCTGTGGGAGCTGGCTTGCCAGCGATGGGGCCCGAACAGGCAACACTTGAGCAACGCCCCACGCCAGCTCAAAGAACAAGAAGATCACCAACAATGAACTGGCGCCATGGAGCAGCGCATAGCCCTGCCAAGCCGCAAACAGAAACCGCGCCACCGCGTCATAACGTCCATAAAGCGCCTGCGGATCACGAATCCGCAGCACCGCCCACACGCAAACCACTGAGCCCAGCAGATTCGCCATCAGCACATGCACAGGCTGGAATGCCGGCAAGTCACCCGGCAGATTCAGCGCGGTCAAAAAACCATGCACAACGGCAAAGCTCCACGGCGTGGCAAATGCCGCCGTCACGATCAGGTCATACCAGGCACTGCCGCGCACCACGTTTCGATACTGCGTTGAAGTCCACATCATCCATGCTCCAGAAATTTGAGGAGCAAGCACGGTAAAGCCTGGAGTATGCTCCAGGGTCAATAGACCTTTTGAGAGCCCCCATGCGCATCGGTGAATTAGCCCTGGCCAGCGCCGTCAGCCGCGATACTTTGCGTTTCTACGAGCAACGCGGATTGATCGCGGCACAACGCAGCGCCAACGGTTATCGCGACTATCCACCGGAAATGGTGCAACTGGTGCTCTACATCAAGACTGCGCAACGGCTGGGCTTTACCCTCAGCGAGATCGGCAACAGTGTTGCCGCGTTGTGGAAAGCGCCCGATCCGGAAAACGCCGTGGCGCAGTTGCTGCGCGACAAACTGCAACTGATTGAAACCCGCATGAGCGAACTCGACGCGCTCCGACAGGAGTTGCAACTACGGCTCGGTCAGGCGTGTCCATTGAATCCGTGAACCGTAACTTTCAAGGAACCCATCATGTCCCAGGCAAAAAATGCACTGATCATCGGCGCCTCCCGTGGCTTGGGCCTCGGGCTGGTGAAAACCCTGCTGGCTGACGGCTGGCAAGTGACGGCCACCGTGCGCAATCCGCAAAAGGCCGAGGCGCTGCAAGCGCTGGGCAAGGTGCGCATCGAGAAGCTGGATATGGATGATCAGCAAGCGGTCATCGCCCTGAGTCAGCAACTCAAGGGCCAAACGTTCGACCTGCTGTTCGTCAACGCCGGGGTCAAAGGTCCGGATCTACAAACACCGGGCGGGGCGACCCTGGCCGAAGTCGGGCAACTGTTTTTCACCAATGCCGTGGCGCCGATCAATCTGGCCCAGCGTTTTGTCGGGCAGATCCGCGATGGCAGCGGCGTGCTGGCGTTCATGAGTTCGGTGCTCGGTAGCGTGACCATGCCCGATGCGCCGGAACTGGCGTTGTACAAGGCAAGCAAGGCTGCACTGAATTCGATGACCAACAGTTTCGTGACCCAGTTGGGCGAGCAGAAACTCACCGTGCTGTCGCTGCATCCGGGCTGGGTGAAGACCGACATGGGTGGTGAAGGCGCCGACATTGATGTCGAAACCAGCACGCGCGGTTTGATTGATCAGGTGAATGCGTTTACCGGCAAGGGCGGGCATCACTTTGTGAATTACAAGGGTGAGACCATTCCCTGGTAAACAACCCAAATCCTGTGGGAGCCGGGCTTGCCCGCGATGACGGAGTGTCAGTGGCCATATAAGGTGCTGATCCGACGCCATCGCTGGCAAGCCAGCTCCCACAGGGATATGAGTTGTCCGGTCGGGTGGGGCTTGCCCGATGCAACAATTTGTTTGAAACTGCGCACCTCGTCCTTCGCGGCGACCCTGGATCAGCAGACAGGGCATCACTGAGCTGGCAACCCTGAACCCAACTTTCAGAGGAGCCGGCAAATGCCCGCGACCCGTACCTGGTTAAAAAATCCCCTCGCCATTTTCACGGCCAACGCGCTTGATGCCCGTGGCGGTCTGGTGCTGCAAGACGGCGTGATCGTCGAAGTGCTCGCTGCCGGTCAACAGCCGTCCGCGCCGTGCAATGAAGTGTTCGATGCCCGTGAGCATGTGATCCTGCCAGGCCTGATCAACACCCACCATCACTTCTATCAAACCCTGACTCGCGCTTGGGCGCCGGTGGTCAATCAGCCGTTGTTCCCGTGGCTGAAAACCCTGTACCCGGTGTGGGCGCGCCTGACACCCGAGAAACTTGCCCTCGCCACTAAAGTGGCTTTGGCTGAATTGCTGCTCTCCGGTTGTACAACCGCCGCCGACCACCATTACCTGTTCCCGGACGGTCTGGAAAACGCCATCGACGTGCAAGTCGAAACCGTGCGCGAACTGGGTATGCGCGCCATGCTCACTCGTGGCTCGATGAGCCTCGGCGAGAAGGACGGCGGCCTGCCACCGCAGCAGACCGTGCAGGAAGGTCAGGTGATTCTCGACGACAGTCAGCGCCTGATTCACGAGTACCACGAGCGTGGCGATGGCGCGCAAATCCAGATCGCCCTGGCGCCATGCTCACCGTTCTCGGTGACCCCGGAAATCATGTCGGCCAGCGCCGAACTCGCGAACAAACTGGACGTGCGCCTGCATACGCACCTCGCTGAAACCCTCGACGAAGAAGACTTCTGCCTGCAGCGTTTCGGCCTGCGCACCGTCGATTATCTGGACAGTGTCGGCTGGCTCGGCCCGCGCACCTGGCTGGCTCACGGCATCCACTTCAACCCGGACGAAATCGCCCGCCTCGGCCAGGCCGGCACCGGTATCTGCCATTGCCCGAGTTCGAACATGCGTCTGGCCTCCGGCATTTGCCCAAGCATCGATCTGACCGACGCTGGCGCCCTGTTTGGTCTGGGCGTGGATGGTTCGGCGTCCAACGATGCCTCGAACATGATCCTTGAAGCGCGTCAGGCCCTGTACATCCAGCGCCTGCGTTATGGCGCCGAGAAGATCACCCCGGAGCGCGTACTCGGCTGGGCGACCAAGGGCTCGGCGAGTCTGTTGGGCCGTACCGACATCGGTGAACTGGCGGTGGGCAAGCAGGCGGATCTGGCGCTGTTCAAGCTCGATGAGCTGCGGTTCTCGGGTAGCCATGATCCGATTTCGGCGCTGCTGCTGTGCGGTGCGGACCGTGCGGATCGGGTGATGATTGGCGGCAAGTGGCGGGTGATTGATGGCCAGGTTGAAGGACTGGATCTCAAAGGCCTGATTGCCGATCACAGCCAGGCGGCTCGCCAGTTGATCGCCGGTACCTGATTCCCCCTCCCCATCTGATCGTTCCCACGCTCTGCGTGGGAATGCATCTCGGGACGCTCCGCGTCCCAGCAGCGTACGCAGAGCGTCCATGGCGGCATTCCCACGCGGAGCGTGGGAACGATCAATGTGGCTATCAGAGACCCAGCAGCGACAGCATGATGAACGTCGCAAACAACACAAAATGCGTCATGCCTTCAATGGCATTGGTCTCGCCGTCGTTCAGATTGATCGCGCTGACGATCAAGGTAATGAAGATCATCACTGTCTGCACCGGCGTCATCGCCATCTGAAACGGCTGGCCGGTATACAGCGCCATCGCCTCCATCACCGGCACGGTCAAAATCACCGTCGACAGTGACGCCCCCATCGCAATGTTGACCACCGACTGCATGCGGTTGGCCAGCGCCGCGCGCAATGCGGTCAGAATCTCCGGCGCTGCGGAAATCGCCGCCACCAGAATCGCCGTAATCACCGGCGGTGCGCCCGTGCCTTCCAGGCCCAGATCGAGGGTTTTGGACATCACTTCGGCGAGTGCGCCAATTACCACGACACCGAACACCAGAATGCCGATCGACCAGCCCAGGCTGAGCGGTTTCGGTTCCTCCTCCACCGGCTCTTTCTTGCGGCGTTTGTCCGGGTAGCTGTAACTGAAAAAGTAACTGTGCGGGCCGACCTGCATGCGCAGGAATAACGCATAAAGCACCACCATCGCACCGATGGTGAACGCTGAATAAATCTTCCAGTTCGCCTCGGGAATAAACTCCGGCACCACCATCGACACGCCCATCGCGGTGAGGATCATCACGCTGTAGCTGCGCGCCGAATCGTCGTTGTAGGACTGTTCGCCATGTTTGATCCCGCCCATCAGTGCGGCGAGGCCGAGGATACCGTTGATGTCGAGCATCACCGCCGAATAGATCGTGTCGCGCACCAGCGTCGCCGATGCCTCGTTGCTCATCATGATCGCCAGGATCACCACTTCCACCAGCACCGCGGCGAGGGTCAGGATCATCGTGCCGTAGGGGTCGCCGACCTTTTCCGCGAGCAGTTCGGCGTGATGGGCGACGCGCATCGACGCGGCGACGATGAAGGCGATCAGCAGCAGGCCAGAGATCAGCGCAACGATCTGGCCGCTGTGCAGCATCCAGTGCTCCAGCGGATAGGCGACGCACGCGGCAATGACCGCCAGTAGCAGAAAGCTTTCTTGCTTGAGGATTGAGAACATGGCGGCCTTTTTGCCAAGAGAGTCGAATGAGCTACTGACTGCGGGGCGGCGCTAACGTTTCGTTACACCTTAGCGCACCAACTGATAGCGAGACTTTGCCAAGTGCACTTTTATTGGCCTTGAGGGCGTTATCGCGAGCAGGCTCACTCCTACAGGGGAACGCGTTCCAAATGTAGGAGTGAGCCTGCTCGCGATGGCCGTTACGCAGTTGCGGAAGGTTTGTTGTCCTGTTGGTCAGCAATTTGCATTGGCCCGGAGCACACACAACAAAATGGAGCTCCAATTCATGCAAATACGTCCGCTGCACAAACTGCTGTGCGCCGCCATCGGTCTGGGGATCAGCCTGAGCGCCAGCGCTGCCGATCCGCTGAAGGTCGGTTTCGTCTATATCGGCCCGATCGGCGACCACGGCTGGACGTATCAGCATGAGCAGGGGCGCAAGGCACTCGCGGAGAAACTCGGCAATCAGATCACCACCAACTACGTGGAAAACGTCGCCGAGGGCGCCGACGCCGAGCGGGTGATCCGCAACATGGCCAAGGACAAGTACGACCTGATCTTCACCACCTCTTTCGGCTACATGAACCCGACCGTGAAAGTTGCCAAGCAGTTTCCCAAGGTGACTTTCGAACACGCCACCGGCTACAAGCAGGACAAGAACCTCGGCACCTATCTGGCGCGCACGTATGAGGGCCGCTACGTCGGTGGCTTCCTCGCCGCGAAAATGACCAAGACCAAAAAGATCGGCTACGTCGCCTCGTTCCCGATCCCGGAAGTGATCCGCGACATCAACGCCATTCAACTGGCCCTGAACAAATACAACCCGGGCACCGAGATCAAAGTGGTGTGGGTCAATTCCTGGTTCGATCCGGGCAAAGAGGCCGATGCCGCGAATGCGCTGATCGATCAGGGTGTCGACGTGGTATTCCAGCACACCGACAGCCCGGCGCCGATTCAGGCAGCAGAACGCCGTGGCGTATACGCCGTGGGTTACGCCTCGGACATGGCGCACTTCGGCCCGAAAGCGGTGCTGACCTCGATCGTCAACGACTGGGCGCCGCATTACATCCAGGCGACGCAAAGCGTGATCGACCACACCTGGAAACCTCAGGATTACTGGGGCGGACTGAAGGAAGGCACAGTTGAATTGCCGATCAGCGATCTGGTACCGGCACCGGTGAAAGCCGAGGCCGAGCAGATCATTGCCGACATCAAGAGCGGCGCGTTGCAGCCATTTACCGGGCCGATCAAGGATCAGAGCGGTGTCGAGAAAATCCCCGCAGGTGTGAGCGCGACCAATGCGGAACTGGCGTCGATGAACTATTACGTGGAAGGCATGAAGGCCGAGATGCCGAAGTAATCCCCTCGAAAAAAACACCGACCCTGTGGGAGCTGGCTTGCCAGCGATGACGGTCTGACAGGCAACAATGATGTTGAATGTGATGGCCTCATCGCTGGCAAGCCAGCTCCCACAGGGTTTTTCAGTGTTCTCAAGTTAACGTTTCTTCAGGACAATTGTATGGATCAGCTTCCGATCATCGACATCAGCCCGCTCTACTCCGACAACCAAAACGCCTGGCCCGCCGTCGCCGAGCAAATCGACCGCGCCTGCCGCGAATGGGGCTTCTTCTACATCAAGGGCCATCCGATCTCCGCCCAGCGCATCGCCGATCTGCTGGATCACGCGCAACGTTTCTTCGCCCTGCCCGTCGCCGACAAACTCAAGATCGACATCACCCAGACTCGCCACCACCGCGGCTACGGCGCGATCGCCACGGAGCAACTCGACCCGAGCAAACCCAGCGACCTCAAAGAAACCTTCGACATGGGCCTGCACCTGCCGGCCAGCCATCCCGAGGTGCTCGCAGAAAAACCGCTGCGCGGACCAAACCGTCATCCTGCGCAAACGGGGTGGGAGGCGCTGATGGAGCAGCATTACCTTGACATGCAGGCCCTCGCGCAAACCCTGCTGCGCGCCATGACCCTTGCGCTGGGCATCGAACGCGATTTTTTCGACACCCGCTTCAATGAGCCGGTCAGCGTGCTGCGCATGATCCACTACCCGCCCCGCCACACCGCCAGTTCCGCTGAGCAGCAAGGCGCCGGCGCGCACACCGATTACGGCTGCATCACCCTGCTGTATCAAGACCGCGCCGGGGGCTTGCAGGTGAAGAATGTGCGGGGCGAATGGATCGACGCGCCCCCCATCGACGGCACCTTCGTGGTCAACCTCGGCGACATGATGGCGCGCTGGAGCAACGACCGTTATCGCTCGACACCGCACCGAGTGATCAGCCCGCTCGGGGTGGATCGCTACTCGATGCCGTTCTTCGCCGAGCCACACCCGGACACGCGCATCGAATGCCTGCCCGGTTGTCAGGACGCACAGCACCCGGCGAAATATCCGACCACCACCTGCGCCGAGTTCCTGCTGTCGCGCTTCGCCGATACCTACGCTTATCGTCGTGAGCAGGAAGCAGTGTGATGGATCGCTTGGTCAGGTTTTGCCAATTGTTTCGGCGAGCATCTGTAGAATGCCGTCATTGCACCTGATGAGAAAAGAATATGTACGACTGGCTCAACGCCTTGCCCAAGGCTGAACTGCACCTGCACCTGGAAGGCTCGCTGGAGCCCGAGCTGTTGTTCGCCCTGGCCGAACGCAACAAGATCGCCCTGCCGTGGAACGACGTCGAAACCCTGCGCAAGGCCTATGCCTTCAACAACCTGCAGGAATTCCTCGACCTGTATTACCAGGGCGCCGACGTGCTGCGCACCTCGCAGGATTTCTACGACCTGACCTGGGCTTACCTGCTGCGCTGCAAAGAACAGAACGTGATTCACACCGAACCGTTCTTCGATCCGCAGACCCACACCGACCGTGGCATCCCGTTCGAAGTGGTGCTCAACGGCATCGCCGCCGCACTGAAGGATGGCGAGCAGCAACTGGGCATCACCAGCGGTTTGATCCTGAGTTTCCTGCGCCACCTCAGCGAAGACGAAGCACAGAAAACCCTCGATCAGGCGCTGCCGTTCCGTGACGCTTTTGTTGCCGTCGGCCTCGACAGTTCCGAGATGGGCCACCCGCCGAGCAAGTTCCAGCGTGTGTTCGATCGCGCTCGTCACGAAGGCTTCCTGACCGTCGCTCACGCCGGTGAAGAGGGCCCGCCGGAGTACATCTGGGAAGCCATCGACCTGCTGAAAATCCAGCGCATCGACCATGGCGTGCGCGCCATCGAAGACGAGCGTCTGATGCAGCGGATTATCGACGAGCAAATCCCGCTGACCGTGTGCCCGCTGTCGAACACCAAACTCTGCGTGTTCGATCACATGTCGCAGCACAACATTCTCGACATGCTTGAGCGCGGCGTGAAAGTCACGGTGAACTCCGATGACCCGGCGTACTTCGGTGGTTATGTCACCGAGAACTTTTATGCGCTGCACGAACACCTGGGCATGACCCAGGATCAGGCCAAGCGCCTGGCGCAGAACAGCCTGGATGCGCGGTTGGTAAAACCATAAAGAGCAATACGAAAAACTGTGGGAGCGGGCTTGCCCGCGATGAGGCCATCAGTTCCAACATCAATGTTGATTGACGGTCCGCCATCGCGGGCAAGCCCGTTCCCACAGGAGTTATGTTTAGCTGGAAATCTCGCGCTCAGTCAGCTCTTCCAGCGTCTTGCCCCGCGTCTCCATCCCGAACAGCCACACCACCCCCGCCGCTATCGCAAAGCACAGCGCCCCCAGCGCAAATACCCCACCCTGCCCGGTAATCGGGAACACCAGCCCGGTCACCAACGGCCCGAGCAGCGAACCCACACGGCCGATCGCCGAGGCGAATCCCGAGCCCGTCGCCCGTGCCGAGGTCGGATACAACTCTGGCGTATAGGTGTAGAGCACCGCCCACATGCCGAACAGGAAGAACTGCATCAGCAGCCCCGTGCCGATCAACAGGGCAACGTTGCCGCCGAACACCGCGCTCTGCCCGTAGAGAAACGCCATCACCCCGCCACCGAGCAAGGTGACGATGCACACCGGTTTGCGCCCCCAACGCTCGACCAGCCACGCCGCCATCAAAAATCCGGGAATCCCGCCCAGCGAAATCAGCACCGTGTAATACACCGACTGGGTCACGGCGAAGCCCGACTGTTGCAGCAATGCACTCAACCACGAGGTCAGCCCGTAAAAACCCAACAACGCAAAGAACCACAGGCTCCAGATCATCGTTGTGCGCTGGCGATACTGTGGCGACCAGATCTGCTTGAGCGCCGAGAAGAAATGGCCCGGTGGCGTCACGGTGCGGGGCAACCGCACCGGCGCGGGCAACATGGTAGCGCCGAGCGATGCGCGTACGCGCTGTTCGATGCCGTCGAGGACCTTGTCCGCCGCCTCCTGCCGCCCGGCCTGTTCCAGCCAGCGCGGTGATTCGGGGATGAAAAAACGGATCGCCAACACGAACACCGCCGGCACCGCCAACACCAGAAAGATGTCGCGCCAGCCAATCACCGGCAACAGGAAGTACGACAGCACACCGGCAGCAACAAAACCCAGCGGCCAGAAGCCATCCATCAACGCGATATAACGCCCACGCCGCTGAGCCGGGATCAACTCCGAGAGCATCGACTGCGCAATGGGAAACTCCATGCCCATGCCAATCCCCAGCAGAATTCGAAACAGCGTCAGCGCCTCGACCGTTTGCGCCGTCGAGCACAGGTAACTGGCCACGCCCCACAGGACGATGCTCCACTGAAACACCGGTTTGCGCCCGAAGCGGTCCGCGAGCATGCCGGACAGCGACGCACCGAGCACCATGCCGAAGAAGCTCGAACTGGCGAGCAATCCTGCCTGTGCGCTGCTCAGGCCGAACTCGGCTTTGATCGAGCCGAGCAGGAACGTCATCATCGCCAGGTCCATGGAGTCGAAGAAAAACGCCAGCGCGATGATGATGAAAATGATCCGGTGATAACCGCTGATCGGCAGTCGTTCCAGGCGTTCTGCCGCGCTGAAGCCTTGAGTATCCATATCGCCTCCCCCATCCGAAATATCCCCGGATCGAGTGTGCGCGATAGTGCCTTGGCGTTCGTGCTGGATGCGACCTGTTCGCAACCGTAGACGACGCCAGCAGGACTGATGGCGTAACAGGCGACGCTTGCGCAGCGTCTGTTACGCCATTTCCAGCTCGGTTTCCTTGGCGAATCGATGCAGCTCGCGCTGGCCGGCGGCCGTCAGTTGCAGGGCTCGTGAATCATTGGGCAGGGTCAGCCAACCGGACTGCATGAATAACTGCAACAACGCTGCGCCGAGTGAGCCGCCCATGTGCGGACGTCGCTCGCTCCAGTCGGGGCATGCACAGGCCACTTGAACGTTGCGATGGGCCAGCGCCTGGATGAACACCCCGCGCCCGGCCAGTTGCTTCGCACCTTTGTGGGTCACCACTACGCGCTGTTCGAGCTGTTCAATCCAGCCGGCGTCGAGCAGTCGCTGATACAGATCGGCGGCCAGCGTGCCCCCCAGGTGGTCATCGCAAAAGCGTGCACGCAACAGCGACGACGGCGCCGACTGAGGTTTGGCCATGGGGGTGGTGCGCTTGAACACCTCGGCGATTTCCCGCGGAGCACTGGCGATGGTGGCGCTGGCCAGTGCTTCTATCGCGGCCCCCACCTCCGGCGCCGAGAGGCGGAAAAACCGTTTGCGACCACGGACTTCGACCTTCAACAGACCGCCGGTGGCCAGCCGTGCCAGATGCGCACTGGCCGATGACGGCGACAGCCCTGCCAGTAGCGCAAGCTCCTCGGTCTGCCGCGCCGAGCCATCCATCAACGCCCACATCATCGCGCTGCGCTTGGGGTCGGCCAGCAACGTGGCGATCTGGCTGATGCAAGGTGCATGTTCCATGTATTCACTCCCTGTGGAATCGTATCGTCTACTGCTCGGAGACATCTTGACCAGTAATGGGTCGGCGGCCAAGACGCGAAAAACGCCCTGAGCCGGGGCAAGGCAGGCCATTGACGCAACATGCTTCGGCGCAGAACCCGCCACCGCAGCGAACCCCGCAATTAAACAGGGGCAACTCGGCATTGACGGCGTTCGGGCCGGGTTTCGGTACTGGCATGAGGCGGGCGCTAGTATAAGCGGGATGCACGCTCCGTCCCGCCTCGCAGCCTGCACGGGTGGTGATTGTTCCTGACAGAAATTTCTCTATTTACCTGCGACTAATGATCAACTTTTGGGAAAACGGGAAATTGACTACTCAAATCAGCGCATCGGCTGGCGAGCATTTCCCTTAACAGGTTCACCGGCTTACTCAATTGTGCGCGATGGGCGCACAACAGATTCAGCGGAGCGCGCTCACATTGCAGCTCTGGCAACAGCACTTTGAGGCGTCCGGCGAGCACATCGGCGCCGACGTCGAGCCAGGATTTGTAGGCGATTCCCGCCCCGGCCAGCGCCCACAGCCGCACCACGTCGGCATCATCGCTGAAGCGGTCGCCACTGACCGTCAAGCCGACTTCGCGCTTGCCGTCGTGAAAGCTCCAGTGGTCATGAACCCGGCTGCCGAGCATGTACAACAGGCAATTGTGCTGCGCCAGTTGTTCGAGCTGGCGCGGCTCACCGTGCCGCGCCAGATAGGCTGGCGAGGCGCAAAGCACACGGCGGTTGTGCGGGGCGATGGGCAAGGCGATCAGGCTGGAGTCTTCCGGCTCGCCATAGCGCAGGGCAATGTCCACCGGCTGGCGGAACAGGTCGGCAATGCGGTCGCCGAGCAACAGACGCACGGTCAGCTTCGGGTGCTCGCGCTGAAACTCGTCGAGCCACGGCAACAGCAGGTTGCGGCCAAAATCCGACGGTGCCGACAGTTGCAAGACCCCGCTGACCTGATCCTGCCCACTGGCCAGCAGGCGCCGGCCTTCGTCCAGCTGACTCAATGCCGCCCGGGCGTATTCGAGGAAGCCTTCGCCTTCCGCGGTCAGCCGCAGACTGCGCGTCGAACGCGCCAGCAAACGCGCGCCGAGTTGCTGCTCTATGCGTTTCAACGCCGCACTGGCCACCGCAGCGGACATGTCCATCACCCGCGCCGCCGCCGACAGGCTGCCCAGATCCGCCGCCCGGACAAATAACTGCAAGTCATCGAAACGCAGCATTTACAGCCTCGATTATCAAAAAAATATTGAAAGAGACTGCTCTTTTAGCCGGTTTTATCTCGGGGAGAAATAGCCAATCATCTGCTCCATCGAATTCATCCCGCTTCTGTGGAGCCGAACATGTCCCAGCCATTCACCGCCATTGCCACCCTGATCGCCAAACCCGGCCAACAGGACACTCTCGAACACGCGTTGCGCGCACTGGTTGAACCGAGCCGTGCCGAGGACGGTTGCAGTCAGTACGACTTGCACCGCGACCTGGCCGACCCACGGGTTTTCTACGTGATCGAACACTGGGCCAGTGAAGCGATTCTGCAAGCGCACAACGCCAGCGCACATTTTCAAAACTTCCAGGCCACTGCCGGGCAGTGCATCGAACACTTCGAATTGAAACGTCTGGGCAGCATCGCCTGAGCCCTTCTTCCCTTACTTGTACGGAGCCCACCATGAAAGCCATTGCTTATTACGCTTCCCTGCCCATCAGCGACGCCGATTCCCTGCAAGACATCGAACTGCCGGAGCCGGTCGCCGGCCCGCGCGATCTGCTGGTGGAAGTCAAAGCCATCTCGGTCAATCCGGTCGACACCAAGGTGCGCCAGAACGTGGCGCCTGAACCGGGCGCAGCGAAGGTGCTGGGCTGGGACGTGGCCGGTGTGGTCAAAGCCGTCGGCAGCGAAGTGACGCTGTTCAAGGCTGGGGATAAAGTCTTTTACGCAGGTTCCATCGCCCGTGCTGGCGGCAACAGCGAACTGCACGTCGTCGATGAGCGAATCGTCGGCCATATGCCCAAGTCCCTCGGTTTCGCTGAAGCCGCCGCCCTGCCGCTGACCGCGATCACTGCGTGGGAGCTACTATTCGAACGCCTGCAAATCCGCGAAGGCCAGACCGACGAAGGTCAGAGCCTGCTGATCGTCGGCGCAGCCGGTGGTGTCGGCTCGATCCTCACCCAATTGGCAAAACAATTGACCGGTCTCAAGGTGATCGGCACAGCCTCCCGGGCGCAGACTCGCGACTGGGTCAGCGAACTGGGTGCGGATCTGGTGATCGATCACAGTCAGCCGCTGAGTGAAGAGCTGAAACGTGCGGGGCTCGCCAACGTAACCCACGTCGCCAGCCTGACCCAGACCGATCAGCATTTGGATCAACTGGTCGAAGCCCTGGCGCCACAAGGCAAACTGGCGCTGATCGACGATCCGAAGTCACTGGACGTGAGCAAGCTCAAGCGCAAGAGCCTGTCGCTGCATTGGGAATTCATGTACACCCGTTCGCTGTTCGAGACGCCAGACATGATCGAGCAGCACCATCTGCTCAACCGCGTGGCCGAGCTGATCGATGCCGGGACCTTGAAGACCACGGTCGGCGAGCATTTCGGCACGATTAATGCCGCCAACCTGCGCCGGGCGCACGAATTGCTCGAAAGCGGTAAAGCCAAAGGGAAAATTGTTTTAGAAAGTTTCTGAAGATCAAAAGATCGCAGCCTGCGGCAGTTCCTGCCCGGGCTGCGGTGTTTTTTTGCCGTCAGTCAGATGCTTGACCTTTGTCACAATTGCGATCGTATTCAGGACTAGAATCGAAGCCTCTGCGATACATCTTTTACGCAAGGGAGGTCAGCAATGAAGATCCTGATAAAAGAAGTGGCAAAGTCTCAATGGCAGGTTCGACTCGATCAACACGCCGTGACATTCCGCAGTGAAGCCGAGGCCCTGGCCTTCACTCGCACCCTCGAAGCGCGAATTTGCGCGCCCCATCAGATTCCCGACCGCAGCCAGCAGCGCGCCGCCGGCTGAGTCTGCTCAGACAGCCGCTTGCGCCAGCGCCCGGGCATTCTGCAAACGCCGGGTGAGCATCGCGACGCATACCACCAGCAGACCGCACAGGCTGATGACCATGGCCATCGGCATGGCGCTGCCGTCGTGCAGAATCCCCACCAGCGAAGCAGCGCCGGAAGCCACGCTGAACTGCAGACAGCCCATCAGCGCCGACGCACTGCCGGCCCGCGCCCCCTGGCCGTTCATTGCGCAGGCCGCAGCGTTGGGCAGGATGCAGCCGAGGCTGGCGATGCAGATGAACAACGGAATCAGTAACGGCCACAACGCTTCGGTATGAAGCGCGCTGACCGCCAGCAGTGTCAGCCCCGCCAACAGATACACCCACACCGCACGCGCCAGCAGAAACGCCGGACCGCGCTTGGCCAACAGCCGTGCATTGACCTGCGCCACCAGAATGAAACCTGCCGCGTTGGTGCCGAACAGCCAGCCGAAATGCTCGGCCGGCACGCCATAGAGTTTGATGAAGACGAAAGGTGAACCGGCGATGTAGGAAAACATCCCGGCGACGGCAATGCCGCCGGTGAGGGCGTGGCCAAGAAAGACTTTATCCTTGAACAAGCGCCCGTATTGGCGCAACGCGCCGGACAATGGTTGGCGTGGCATATGCGCTGGCATGCTTTCCGGCAAGCCAAGTGCAACGGCGAGCCCCGCCAACGCACTGAAACCGGTCAGCACCAGAAAGATCGACTGCCAGCCTGTGGTGTTGACCAGCAGCCCGCCGAGCATCGGTGCCAGAATCGGTGCCAGGCCCATCACCAGCATCAACTGCGAGAAGACTTTCGCCGAACCCACCGCATCGCATTTGTCACTGACCACCGCCCGCGCAATCACCATGCCCGCACAGCCGCCCAGCGCTTGCACGAAGCGTGCGCCGATCAGCCAGTCCAGGTTCGGTGCATAGGCACAGGCCAGTGAGGCCAGCGTGAACAGTGCCAGACCGGTGAGCAGAGGAATCCGTCGCCCGAAGCGATCCGCGACCGGGCCATACAACAGCTGCCCCATGGACAAACCGAGGAAATACGCCGCCAGGGTCATCTGCACGTGTTTTTCGTCGGTGCCGAACGCCAGCGCCATGGACGGAAAGGCAGGCAGATAAAAGTCGATGGCCAACGGCCCGAAGGCAGTCAAGGCACCGAGAATCAGAATGGTACGGAAGTTCATCAGGCATCCAGGTTGGCAAGTCGGCAGCCCGACAGTCTAGCCGCGCCCGAACGCCTTGAACATTCCGATAGCTCGCTAACAATTAAAAATCTGACAAACCACAACTTGCTCCCGCTGGGGCGCGCAGCGGCCCCGATTTATATCCAGGCCAGAAACAATGGGCCTGCTGCGCAGTCCAGCAGGAGCAAACTCCCTCGCCACAGGGATTTGTATCAGGCCAGTTTCACTGCGTAGCCTTCTTCGCTGATGACTTCGATGACCTGCTCAGCACTCAGCGCACTTTCGACGCCGACTTCCTTGGCCGCCAGATCGACGCGCACACTGGCCGCCGGATCCTTGGCCTGTAAGGCGTTGGTGATGGCTTTGACACAGTGACCGCAGGTCATGCCTTCAACATTGAACACTTGCATGCAAATGACTCCTTTTGAGTGAGGTTGCCGGCAGTTTCGAGCTTGCCACGATGGCAAGGTCAAGTTCTTGAATAAACTGCCGGGCTGGCAATCGGCGCCGCGCTCGGCCAAGCTGCGTGCATCAATGACATAAATTCAGGAGATTCAGCCATGCGCTGGTCAGCTTTCAGCCTGTTTGGCTTCCTCGGCCTGTTTGCCGCTATCCCTCAGGTGCAAGCCGCCGGCGAGGATTATGGCGTGCTGATCATTTCCCGCGAGCGCCTGGAAGTAGCGACGTCCTGCGAGATCGGCGTTTACATTCAGGATCAACTGTCGGCGCGCCTGTTTCAGGAGCAAAGCACCTCATTCAATCTGCCGCCGGGCAATGTCTCGCTACGGCTTAAACTGCTGCCGGGGCAAATGCCGGGCTGCAACCCGGGCATGCTCGCGCCGGGTTCGCAGGAGATCAAACTGCATGCCGGCGACATCCTGAAGTTCCGAATCGCGATGAACCAGGAAGGCATGTACTTGAAGCGCACCGATCTCGGCTACTAAGCAAATCCCCATGTGGGAGCGGGCTTGCTCGCTCCCACATTGATTGATGGTGCCTCAAAGATTGGCGCTTGACCTTGCCCGCATGGCAAGGTTGATCCTGTAGGCAACTTCTACAGGGAGCGTGACCGATGTCCGAATCCATCACTTTCGATCTGCCGATTGCCGGCATGACCTGCGCCAGTTGTGCCGGGCGTGTCGAGCGGGCCTTGAGCAAAGTCAGCGGCGCCAGTGCCGTCAGCGTCAACCTCGCCACCGAGCAGGCCCGCGTGCACGCGCCCGGCGACAGCTTGCCGGCGCTGATGGACGCCGTTGAGCGCGCCGGTTACAGCGTGCCGCAACATACCCTCGAATTGAAAATTGATGGCATGACCTGCGCCTCCTGCGTGGGTCGTGTCGAGCGCGCCCTGAACAAAGTCATCGGAGTGAAAAGCGTCAGCGTCAACCTCGCCAATGAACGCGCGCACCTCGAACTGCTCGGCCAGATCGACGCGCAAACCCTACTCGATGCCGTCAGCAAGGCCGGTTATTCAGCCAGCGTCTGGCAAGCCGAAAACCCACCCACCGATAACCAGCAACAGCGCCTGAAGCACGAGCGCTGGGCTTTGATCTGCGCGATCGCCCTCGCCCTGCCGCTAGTCTTGCCGATGTTGCTGCAACCGTTCGGCATTCACTGGATGCTGCCCGCCTGGGCGCAATTCGCCCTCGCCACGCCAGTGCAATTCATCTTCGGTGCACGGTTCTACGTGGCGGCGTGGAAAGCCGTGCGCGCCGGGGCCGGCAACATGGACTTGCTTGTCGCCCTCGGCACCAGCGCCGGTTATGGCTTGAGTCTTTATGAGTGGGCGACTGCCGCCGGGCGCATGCCACATCTGTATTTCGAAGCGTCGGCGGTGGTGATTGCCCTGGTGCTGCTCGGCAAATACCTCGAAAGCCGCGCCAAACGCCAGACCGCCAGTGCCATCCGCGCCCTTGAAGCCTTGCGGCCGGAACGGGCAATTCAGGTGATCGACGGCCGCGAACAGGACGTCGCCATCAGCGCCCTGCGCCTCGACGATCAAGTGCTGGTCAAACCCGGCGAGCGCTTCCCGGTCGACGGTGAAGTGCTGGAGGGCCAGAGCCACGCCGACGAAGCCTTGATCAGCGGCGAGAGTCTGCCGGTGCCGAAACAACCGGGGGACAAAGTCACCGGTGGTGCGATCAACGGTGAAGGTCGCTTGCTGGTGCGCACCACCGCACTCGGCGCGGAAAGCGTGCTGGCGCGGATCATTCGTCTGGTCGAAGACGCTCAAGCGGCGAAAGCACCGATCCAGAAACTGGTGGATAAAGTCAGCCAGGTGTTCGTGCCGACCGTGCTGGTCCTGGCCCTGGCAACGCTGATCGGTTGGTGGCTGTACGGCGCACCGCTGGAAACCGCGTTGATCAACGCCGTTGCGGTTCTGGTGATCGCTTGCCCTTGCGCCCTCGGTCTCGCCACGCCGACGGCGATCATGGCCGGCACTGGCGTGGCGGCGCGGCACGGCATTCTGATCAAGGACGCCGAAGCACTGGAACGCGCCCATGAAGTCAGCAGCGTGGTGTTCGACAAGACCGGCACGTTGACCTCCGGCACCCCGCGCATCGCGCATTTGAGTGCCGTCAATGGCGATGAAAATACGCTGCTGAAATTGGCCGGGGCCCTGCAACGCGGCAGCGAGCATCCGCTGGCCAAAGCGGTGCTGGACGCGGCCGCCGAGCGAAATCTGCCGGTGCCGGATATCAGCGACAGCCAGTCACTGACCGGTCGTGGCATCGCTGGCACGCTGGACGGTCGGCGTCTGGCCCTTGGCAATCGGCGGATGCTGGAAGAAAGCGGATTGAGTGCAGGCAACCTCAGCGAATCCGCCAAGGCCTGGGAAGCCGAAGGCCGAACCCTGTCGTGGCTGATCGAACAAAGCCCCGAGCTGCGCGTACTGGGTTTGTTCGCCTTCGGTGACACCTTGAAGCCGGGCGCACTGCAAGCCGTGCAACAACTCGCCGCACGCGATATCCACAGCCATTTACTGACCGGCGACAACCGCGGCAGTGCGCGCGTGGTGGCCGAGGCCCTTGGCATTAAAAACGTTCATGCCGAAGTTCTGCCGGCGGACAAAGCCGCCACCGTCGCCGAACTGAAGAAAACCGGCGTCGTCGCCATGGTCGGCGACGGCATCAACGATGCTCCGGCACTCGCTGCCGCCGACATCGGCATCGCCATGGGCGGCGGCACCGACGTCGCCATGCACGCAGCGGGCATCACGCTGATGCGCGGTGATCCACGGCTGGTGCCGGCGGCGCTGGAGATCAGCCGCAAGACCTACGCGAAGATTCGCCAGAATCTGTTCTGGGCCTTCGTCTACAACCTGATCGGCATTCCGCTGGCGGCGTTCGGCTTCCTCAACCCGGTGCTGGCCGGCGCGGCGATGGCGTTGTCGAGCGTCAGCGTAGTGAGCAATGCGCTACTGTTGAAAACCTGGAAACCCAAGGATCTGGAGGAGCACCGATGAACATCGGCCAAGCGGCCCGGCACAGTGGTCTGAGCGCGAAAATGATCCGCTACTACGAGTCGATCGGTTTGCTCAAAGCGGCCCATCGCACCGACAGCGGTTATCGGGTCTACGGCGATGATGACTTGCACACACTGGCTTTTATAAAGCGTTCGCGCGATCTCGGCTTTTCTCTCGAAGAAGTCGGCAAACTGCTGACGCTCTGGCAGGATCGCCAGCGGGCCAGCGCCGATGTGAAGGCGCTGGCGCGGCAGCACATCGACGAGTTGAACCAGAAGATCCGCGAACTCGGCGAGCTACGCGACACCTTGCAGGATCTGGTCGAGCATTGTCAGGGCGACCATCGCCCTGATTGCCCGATCCTCAAGGAACTGGCGTCGGGCTGCTGCGCACAACCCGCCCGCGCCTGAGCGCCAGCCCTTTCACCGTGAGCAAGGTGCCGAGGGGAATGCCGTGGAACAGCATGACCACGGCCCCCGGTGTCCACCACTCGTAGAACGGCGCGGCGATCAACATGCCGACGCCGAATCCGGTCATTTGCAGCAGCGTCAGGAAACTGAAAATCGGCAGGCGCAGGTGTTCCGGTTCGCGTTGCAGCCGCGACATCAGGCCGACTTCTGAGAAGCCGTCACCCAGCCCGGCCGGCAAGGAAAACAACAGCAATCCGTAGAGACTGTGCTGCTGAAACATCAGGATGAAACCGCAGGACATCAGCGCCACGCCAAAGAAAAACCGCCGTTCGAGATGGATGTTGTCCGAGCCTTTCAGGCGGCTGGCGATCCGTGCACCGAGCAGTTTGCCGCTGGCCCATACCGCCAGCATCAGGCCCAACGTGGTGCTCGCCGACTCGGGCGAGAGCAGTTTCGAGATGATCGGAAAACCGACGTTGTGCGCGGCGCTGCCCAAGGTGTCGGCCATCGTCACGGCGAGCATGGCGGCAATCACTGGCGCACTGCGCAGGCCTTGCTTGAGGGCCGACCATTCGCCGCGCTCGGGCTCTGCTTTATGGTTCGGAGCGTCGAAACGCAGCGGCACAATCAACAGCGCCGCCAGCAAATAGGTCAGCGCGTTCAGGGTGAACACCGTTTCGAAGCCAAAACCCGCTACCAGCAACCCCGAGACCAGACTGCCGCCGACCATCGCCGCCGAAGAGGCCGAAGTAATCCACGCGTTTGTTTTCAGCAACTGCGACGGTTCGATCAACCTGGGCAACTGGCTGTTGAGACCGATGGCGAACATTGAGTTGCCAAAGCCCAGCCCGAAGGCAATCAGCGGCAACAGCAGCGCTTGCTGACTGACCGGCACGATCAGCAACAGACCAAGCACGCTGGCACGCAGCAGATCGAATGCAATCAGCGGCAAACGCCCGCTCCAGCGCCGATAGAACCGCGTGCCGATCAGACTGGCGAAAATCCCGCCGCCGACGCGACTGGCGAGGAAAATGCCGACGCTCATGGCGCTGTTGCTCAGCAGATAGACGTACGTGGCCAGCGCAACCATGTTGAGGAAAGCGCCGAAATCGGAGATCAGTCGGGCGGTGATGATCAGGGAGGCGTTGCGGGGGGTGGTCACATTCAGTCCTTGAGTGTGCGGAAGCAGACAAGATTCCCACACGCATTTCAAGAACACCACCATCCCCTGTGGGAGCTGGCTTGCCAGCGATAGCGGTGGTTCTGCCTGAAGACATGTATTGGCTGTACAGGCCCCTTCGCTGGCAAGCCAGCTCCCACAGGTTTTTTGGGTGCTGTCTGGAAAATGGCGGGCACAAAAAAACCCGGCCGAAGCCGGGTTTCTCTTTACACGATCACTGCATCCATGGCGGAGGCGGTGGCTCGTCCGACTTGCCCTTGGGCTCGTCATCTGCCGCACGAATCGCCTGCTTGCGCTCTTCGTCCAGCCGCGCCGCTTCGATCTCGCGCAGCACCCCGCCGACATCGGCCAGGTCCTCCGGATCGTCGAACTCACCGGTCAGCACACTGTTCGGATGCAAGGTGCCGGCTTCGTACAACGCCCACATTTCCTTGGCGTACTTGGTCGTCTTCAGCTCCGGCGCAAAACGGCCGAAGTATGAGGCCATGTTGCCAACGTCACGCTCGAGCATGCTGAACGCGTGGTTGTTGCCCGCTGCATCGACTGCTTGCGGCAGGTCGATGATGACCGGGCCGGTCGGTGTCAGCAGCACGTTGAACTCGGAGAGGTCACCGTGCACCAGACCGGTACACAACATCAGCACGATCTGCGAAATCAGGAACGCGTGATACTCGCGGGCCTGATCCGGCTCCAGCACCACGTCGTTCAGACGCGGCGCGGCGTCGCCGAATTCGTCGGCCACCAGTTCCATCAACAATACGCCATCGAGGAAGTCGTACGGTTTCGGCACGCGCACACCGGCACCGGCCAGACGAAACAGCGCCGCCACCTCGGCGTTCTGCCAGGCATCCTCGGTCTCTTTGCGACCGAACTTGGAGCCTTTGGCCATCGCTCGGGCCTGTCGGCTGTTGCGAACCTTGCGGCCTTCCTGATACTCGGCCGCCTGGCGGAAACTACGTTTGTTCGCCTCCTTGTAGACCTTTGCGCAACGTAACTGATTGCCGCAGCGCACCACATAAACAGCTGCTTCTTTACCACTCATCAGTGGGCGCAGCACTTCGTCGACCAGACCGTCCTCGATCAGGGGTTCAATGCGTTTTGGAGTCTTCATCAGCTTTTATTGTGGGTCCTTTATTACCAAACACGCGAATGTCACTCGTTATACGGCAATCCTCGCGTCTCGGGGAGGGGTTGCCGACCTGTGAACCTTGAGAATGCACACACTGTGCCGAAAATCTGACCGCGGCGAATCATAGCCGAGGCGGTGGTGAATGTAGCTGATCGGTGTTGAGGGCATTTGCGACAGAATCTGACATTGGCCTGTAAGTGGCCTTGAACATGCCCGCATAAACCTGTGAGAGCTGGCTTGCCAGCGATGGCGATATCCCAGTCAATAAAAATATTGAATCTGATGGCCTCATCCCGGGCAAGCCCGCTCCCACAGGATCCGATTTATCTTTCAATGATGGCAGTGACGCCCTGGCCGCCCGCGGCGCAAATCGAAATCAGCCCCCGGCCCTTGCCCGCCGCATCCAGCAACTTCGCCAGATTCGCAACAATCCGCCCACCCGTCGCGGCAAACGGATGCCCCGCCGCCAGCGAACTGCCTTTGACATTAAGCCGGCTGCGGTCGATCGAACCCAACGGCGCATCCAGCCCCAGACGGGTTTTGCAGTATTCAGGATCGTCCCAGGCCTTGAGCGTGCACAAAACCTGCGCAGCGAACGCCTCATGAATTTCGTAGTAGTCGAAGTCCTGCAAGGTCAGCCCGTTACGCGCCAGCAACCGTGGCACTGCATAAACCGGCGCCATCAGCAGGCCCTCGGCACCATTGACGAAATCCACCGCCGCCGCTTCGCCGTCGCGCAGGTAAGCGAGAATCGGCAAGCCGCGCTCTTTCGCCCATTCCTCACTGCCGAGTAACACCACCGAAGCGCCATCGGTGAGCGGCGTGGAGTTGCCCGCCGTCAGCGTACCTTTTGCGCTTTTTTCGAAGGCCGGTTTCAGCGACGCGAGTTTTTCCAGGGTCAGGTCCGGGCGCAGATTGTTGTCGCGGGTCAGGCCGAGGAACGGCGTCATCAAATCGTTGTGCCAGCCTTCGCTGTAGGACGCGGCCAGTTTGTGATGGCTTTCCAGGGCCAGTTGATCCTGCTCTTCGCGGGGAATCTGCCAGGTCTGCGCCATCAGCTCACAGTGCTGGCCCATCGACAGGCCGGTGCGCGCTTCGCCATTGCGCGGGAATTCCGGGATCAGGTGCTGGGGGCGCAGTTGCAGGAAAGTTTTGAGTTTGTCGCCGGTGGTCTTGGCGCGGTTGGCTTGCAGGAGGATCTTGCGCAAACCCTCGCTGACGCTGATCGGCGCGTCCGAGGTAGTGTCGACGCCGCCAGCAATGCCACTGTCGATCTGGCCAAGGGCGATTTTGTTCGCCACCAGCAGCGCCGCTTCCAGGCCGGTGCCGCAGGCTTGCTGGATGTCATAGGCCGGGGTGGTCGGAGACAGGCGCGAGCCAAGTACGCATTCGCGGGTCAGGTTCATATCCCGTGACAATTTAAGCACCGCGCCCGCCACGACCTCGCCGATGCGCTGGCCGTGCAGGTTGTAGCGTTCGATCAGGCCTTCGAGGGCGGCGGTGAGCATCGCCTGATTGCTGGCGGTAGCGTACGGTCCGTTGGAACGGGCGAAAGGGATACGGTTACCGCCGATGATCGCGACGCGGCGCAGCTGACTCATGAAAAGCTCCTTTTTAGATGTCCAGGTTCACATAGAACCCTGTGGGAGCTGGCTTGCCAGCGATGGGGCCGGCACATCCAACACCTTCAGTGGCAGACAGTCCGCCATCGCTGGCAAGCCAGCCCGCACAGGGTCAGTGGTCTACTCTGCTGTTCTAGCGTAGGCCTTATTGCGTGGATCGAACGATTGTTTGCCATTGGCAGTCCACACTTTGAACCCCAACATTTGGAGAGCGTTCCATGTCTGACCGCTATATCGACTTTGCCAACTCGTCCATCGGCCATCGTCTGGTCGGGGCTCTGGGCCTGCCGTCGCCGGTGCGACTGGAGCGCTGGCAGGCCGGACGCCTGCGGCCGGTGGAGGGTGCGCTGCTGATCGGCGGCGGGCCGCTGGCCGAGCGCGTCAGCGCCTTCGCCAATCGTTTGACCGAGGGGATTTACCGCTACGGCGAGCAACCGGCGAGCGCTACCGAATGGATTCCCGGCCTTGGCCCGAAACTCAAGGCTGTGGTGTTCGACGCCAGCGATCTGCAACAGACCGATCAGCTCAAACAGCTGCGCGAGTTCTTCCAGCCGCTGATGAAAAATCTTGAATCCAACGCCCACCTGGTGATCCTCGGTCGCGCCCCGGAAACCCTGAGCGATCCGTTCGCCGCCAGCGCACAACGGGCGCTGGAAGGGTTCTCCCGTTCGCTGGCCAAGGAGTTGCGCAGCGGTGGCACGCTGCAATTGATTTATGTCGGTGACGGTGCCGAAGATCAGCTGGAAGGCCCGCTGCGGTTTTTCCTTTCGCCGAAAAGTGCTTTCGTTTCCGGACAGGTGATTCGCCTGACCGCGTGCGCGACGCCGGTCACCGACTGGACGCGACCACTGGCCGGGCGCAAGGCGCTGGTCACCGGCGCAGCGCGCGGCATTGGCGCTTCGATTGCCGAGACCCTGGCACGCGATGGCGCCGAGGTCATCCTGCTCGACGTGCCGCCGGCCAAGACCGATCTTGAAGCCCTCGCCGCGCGCCTCGGCGGGCGCAGCATCACCCTCGACATCTGCGCGGAGGACGCTGCCACGCAACTGATCGAACAACTGCCGGACGGCCTCGACATTCTGGTGCACAACGCCGGGATCACTCGCGACAAGACCTTGGCCAACATGACTCCGGAATTCTGGGACGCGGTGCTGGCGGTCAACCTCAATGCGCCGCAAGTGCTGACCAAAGCCCTGCTCGACAGCGGCACGCTGAAAGACAACGCGCGGGTGATCCTGCTCGCCTCGATCAGCGGTATCGCCGGTAATCGCGGGCAAACCAACTACGCCGCGAGCAAGGCTGGCTTGATCGGCCTGGCCCAGGCGTGGGCGCCGACACTGCTGGAACGCGGCATCAGCATCAACGCCGTGGCGCCGGGATTTATCGAAACGCAGATGACCGCGCACATTCCTTTCGGCCTGCGTGAGGCCGGACGACGCATGAGTTCGCTGGGCCAGGGCGGCTTGCCGCAAGACGTCGCCGAGGCCGTGGCTTGGCTGGCGCAACCGGGCACCGGCGCGTTCACCGGGCAGGCGCTGCGGGTCTGTGGACAAAGTGTTCTGGGGGCTTAGGCATGAGCATCGAATGGCACACACTGGACCGCGAACCAAGCCTGACCGGGCTATATGCGCGGGCGGCGACGCGACGCAAGATCACTGGCACGCAACTGCCCGACAGCGGCTTGCGCTGCTGGGTCGACGTCGATGGCAAACGCCTGGCGGACTATCGCAAGGTCTGCGGTTTTACCGACGACGGTCTGCTGCCGCCGACTTATCCACACATCCTCGCGTTTGCCTTGCAGATGCAGTTGCTCACGGCGAAGGACTTTCCGTTTCCGCTGCTGGGCCTGATTCATTTGAGCAACCGCATTCGCGTGCTGCGGCCGATGGGCGCGATCAGTCGCGCGCAAGTCAGCGTGCGCGTGAATAATCTGCAAGCGCATCCCAAGGGCGCGACGTTCGATCTGCTGACCACGCTGGATGATCAGCTCGGGCCGTTGTGGGAAGCCGAAAGTCAGATGCTCTGTCGCGGGGTAAAACTTGACGGTGAAGCCGTCGAACAGCATTGGCAGCCATCGCAAGCGCTGACGGAAGTGGCCCATTGGAAGGCGCCGGCAGACATTGGCCGGCAATACGCCAAGGTGTCGGGAGACTACAACCCGATCCACCTGAGCGCGGCGAGCGCAAAGTTGTTCGGCTTTCCCACGGCCATCGCCCACGGCTTGTGGAACAAGGCCCGCACACTCGCGGCGCTGGCGGATCATTTACCCAAGGCCAATCTGGAGATCGCGGTGCACTTTCGCAAACCGGTGCGATTGCCGAGTGAGGTGACGTTGCTGGCCAGCGAAGCGGGATCCAGTGGCGAATTGCGGCTGGTGGGGGCGGGGGATCTGGAGCATATGGTGGGCAATTGGCAGCCGATTGCCTGAATCCAGAAGTGGGTGATGAAAACAGAATTTGTGTGAAGGAATCTCTGTGGTGAGGGGATTTATCCCCTCACCACAAAAGCTCCCTGTCACCACAAGGTTTTCAGCGCCCGGGAAATAGGGGCCGACCTGTAAATTGTGTATATATCACTTAAGTTTTTCCGCACCTTGACCACCTCTTCGACAAACACCTGGCCTTGATTCTCAAGGCTTTTTTTTGCGCGTCTATATCTTGGGTATTAGTCCTTAGGCGCTGCGCATCACCTTATATATAAAGGCGTTAATACCAACTTGAGAATGGCCTGGAACCTGCCCTTGGACTGAGATTGACACAACGGACGGAGGCATCACCGGCGATAGACCGGGGAGCCATCGAAGACAACGAACGTTGTAACAGGTGCAAGGAATCTCGATCATGAAAACTCAAGACGTGTGGTGCAAATCAGCAATCGCTCTGGCATTGATTCTCTCCCTCGGCCTCACCGGTTGCAGCAGTGGCGGTGGCGGCCATAAAAGCAGTTCCGGGAGTTCTTCTCCCGCTAGCAGCGCAGGAACCGATGGCTCCGGCGGCACGGGTGGGACCGGTGGCACTGGCGGTACCGGTGGCACAGACGGCACTGCAGGCACTGGCGGTACGGGCGGAACGGGAGGCACCAATCCAACCAACCCGACTAATCCGACCAATCCGACCAACCCGACGGATCCAACCAATCCAACGAACCCGACTGATCCAACCAACCCGACCAATCCAACTACTCCGTCACTGGTAACCACCACCCTGGTGCAGGATGTGGGCAAAACCGTCAGCGGCGTCGGCGATGGCGTCGGTCAGATTGGCGACTCCCTGAGCACTGTGCCAGTGGTCGGTGGCGTGGTGCAGAGCGCGGCGAACACCGCCGGCAACGTCGTCAGCACGCTGGGCGATGGCATTGCCAATGGCGTCGGCAAACTGGCGACCGACCCTAAAGGCCTGACCACCACCGTGGCCTCGGTCGGCGGAGTTGTTACCGATGTCGGCAACGGCGTGTCCGACCTCAGCGGCAAACTGGCAACCGCCACCGGCAGCGTTCCCGTGGTCGGCGGCGTGGTCACCAAAGTGGCACCATTGCTCGACGGCGTTGGCGAGAAAGTCACCATGCTCGGCGATACCCTCGACACCACGCTGACCAATGGCCCAACCAGCCAATTGACCAATAAAGTCGGCGCCAGCCTGGTCCCGGTGATCGCCATGGTTGAAAGCACCACCGGCAAACTCGGCGCTACCACCGGCCTCGGTGATCCGCTCAAAGGCGTGATTTCGCAAGTCGGCGGCACCGTGAACGGTTTGGGCGGCAAGGTCACCGCTGCTGGCAATGGCAACGCCGTGACCAACACCCTCGGCGGTGCCGTGAGCAACGTCGGCACAGCGGTTGGCAAGGCGGGTGGGCTGGTGTCCAACGGCACCGGCTCAGGAACTGGTGGCGGTATCGGCGGTGGACTGGGTGGCGGCCTCGGCGGCACGGGTCTGTTGCAAACCGTGGGCGGCGCCGTGGTTAACGTCGGCACAGGCTTGAACGCTGGCAATACCAACGGCGTGGTCAGTGCCGGTGGTGTTGCCGCAGGCGGACTGGGTAACACCGTCGCTTCGCTGAACACCGTGCTCGGCGGTTCGGGCTCACCGATTACTGCAACGACTTCGCCACTGGCCACTGTCGGCGCCACCGTCGGTGCTGGTCTGAATCCGGTCACCAGCGCCGTCACCAACGTGACCCAGCAAGTCGGCGCCGCTACTGGTCTCGGCTCGCCAGTCGCCGCGCTCACAGGTCAAGTCGGCGGTGCGGTCAGCAATCTGGGTGGCGCGATTGCCGCCACCAACAACCCGGTTACCACAGCCGTCGGAGGTCTGGTCAACAACGTCGGTGGTACCGTTGCAGCGGTTGGCGGCCTGGTCAACGGCGGCACCGGAACCGCAACCGGCGGCGGCACCACGGGCGGTCTGGGCGGAGTACTCGGTGGCCTGACCGGCGCCCTGGGAGGCAACAAACGCTAAATTGCACCTGGCCGATTCGACGGCCTCACATACAGCGCCTACGCTTGGTTGAGGGCGGAAGATTCCCACGAGTCTTCCGCTTTTTTCTTAGGAGAACCCAGCCCTGTGCTGTGATCTGACCATGGAGTGTCCTATGCGCGTTATGGCATCCCTGCTGTGCCTCAGTCTCAGTTCCGCCGCCCTCGCCGACACCCTCCCCAGCTTTCTCAACAGCAACGAAACCATCCGTAATCTGCCCGTGCCGAATTTGCCGGCCGACGCCTATCGCCCGGCTGCCGCGCCGTTGCAGGTGCCAGACCCCGGCGCAACTGCCGCGCAACCGTTGATGATGAGCACCAAGGTCAATCTCAAAACCGTGCAGATCGAGGGCGGCACGATCTATCCGCTGAACGAGTTGGCCGACAATTACAAACCACTTATCGGCCACGAAACCAGCCTCGCCGAGCTGATCGAAGCGACGCGCAACATCACCCGGCGCTATCAGCAGGACGGCTACCTGCTGTCCTACGCCTTTTTACCGCAACAGAACTTCGACGACGGCGTCGCCCGCGTCGTACTGGTCGAAGGTTACGTGCGGGATGTGCAGATGCAGGGTGATGTCGGCAGGGTCAAAGGCCTGCTCGACAAACTGGCGGCGAAAATCCAGGCCGAGCGGCCGCTGACCCGCAAGACGTTCGAGCGCTATACCACGTTGATGACGCGCATCCCCGGCGTGACGATCCAGGCACAAGTACCGCCGCCGGGCACCACCGATGGCGCCACAACGCTGGTCGCGCAAGCCAGCCGCAAACCGTTCACCAGCACGCTGAGCACCACTGAAGACAACCGCAACGGCACGCAAGCTTTACTCGGCGTGAGCAGCAATTCGCAGACGTCCATGGGCGAGCAATTGAGCCTCAGCGGTCTGTTTCCGCCGGGTGACGACAAAGAACATTACTACCGCCTCGACTACAGCCAGTTCCTCGATAGCGAAGGTACGCAACTGGCCCTTTCCGCCTCCCGCTACCGTGCCGACCCCGGCACCAATGTGCTGCTCGACAATGGCCTGCAACTCAAACCGCATCGGGAGAACGACCGTTATTCGATCGGCTTCACCCTCCCCCTGATCGCGGCTTCCAACGAACTGCTGACCGCCGGATCGCGGCTGTACGCGGTCAATGACAAGACTCGCTACAACGTCATCGGTTACCCGCTGAGCGTCGAAGAACGCACCGACATCCGCGCCCTCGCTTTCGAGAGCGATTGGCGCAAGGCCGATGCCCGGCAATTGCGGATTCTCAGCGGTGGCGTGTACCAGGGCCTGGACAGCATGGGCGCGAAGACCAACAACAACGCCATCGACCTCGACTTCTTCCGGGTGCGCCTGTCCGGCGTGCAGAGCGACAAGTTCTTCGACAACTGGCAAGGCGTGCTGTCGGCCGCGTTGTACTGGAGCGACGACACCCTCCCGGACAGCGAACGCGCAGTGTTCGGCGGGCAGAATTTCGGGCGCGGTTATCCCGATGATCAGGCGTCGGGCGACAAGGGCTGGGGGGTGGCTTACGAGGTCAACTACAGTTTCAATCGCGACGGCAACTGGGTGCGCATCCTGCAACCGTACGTGGTGCTCGATCGTTCGCGCAGTTGGTTCAATGAATTGCCGGTGCAGGCCAACAACTTGTCGTCGGCGGCGGTGGGTTTGAGATTCGGCGACGCCAAGTACTACAACATTGCGCTGGAAGCGGCGAAGGCGATGTCGGATGAAGCGCTGGACACGTTCAATCGGCGGACGCGGTACAGCATCAGCTTCAGTTATCAGCTGTAGGGGTGTCAGATAAATCTGTTGAGCTGACAGACCGCCATCGCTGGCAAGCCAGCTCCCACAGGTTGGAACGTATTCCAAATGTGGGAGCTGGCTTGCCAGCGATGAACGATCACGCGGTTATCTGATGGATCAGAACGCGTAACGCACCTTCGCCGTGAAACCATCGGAATCAAATCCGCTGGCCGTCACGTAGTTGTAGGCACCGCCGACACTCCACGCGCCCATCCGGTAGTTCGCGCCCAGGCCCAGTTCATAGCTGTCACGCACTGGCGTGGTGCCGCGGCTGGTGAACGAATCGCCGCCCTGTACAAACGAAGATTGAGTAGCAACCTTGTCGCCAATCACGTCGTGCCAGGCCATCAGTTTCGCTTCAGGCTCAAGACTGCCTGCGCCGACTGCAAACGCAGCAGCCAGACGCGCGCCCATGCCCAACTCACCGACTTCGTAACGCTGGCTGCCGACATTCAGCGAGGCGGCGCTGCCTTTCTCGCGATACGCATCCATGCCCACGTTGGCGTAACGTGCGCCGACTTGCGGCTCCAGCACGACATCCGGCATCAGACGCAGGCTGTAACCGGCCAGGGCACTGACGCCAAACACATCACTGTCGTAATCACCCTTGGCGCGGGTGCCGGCGATGTAGCGCTTGGACTCGTTGTCGTTCCAGCCGTACATCAACGAGGTGTCGACGAACCAGTTGTCATGCACCCAGTTGCCGTAGACCGTCAGCGCGTGACCGGTGACTTTGGTCTTGCTGCCCAGGTCGGATTTCACGTCGGTATCGAGGTAGCTGTAAGCCAGGCCCAGCGTCGTGTCTGCGTTCAACTGGCCGTCGGCACCCACGGCAATCCCGTGGCTGTCGGCGTCATAACCCGACACACCGCGGCGCTCGTCCTGATTGGCATCGCTGCTCAGGGCTTGCAGCCACACGCCTTTTTCCGGCGAGCCGATTGCGTTGCGCGCACGACTGGAGCGTTCGTTGATCACGCCGGAGACCAGCGTCTGGCTGTTGGTGGCGGCGTGCAGCACGCCTCGGCTGACATCCGGGCTGAGGGACTCGGACAGACGCGCCAGTTGCGCATCGGTGCTGGCATTGGCGAAGGTCTGGAACACCGGATCCTGCTCGTCGATGCGTGACATCAGGCTGGTCAAATGTCCTGCCGCCGTTGCAGCGTTGTGGCTGCCACCGGCATCAAGCGTGTTTTCCGTCACCACTTCCTGCGACTTGGTGCTGACCAATGCCTTGATGTCGTTGCCTTCGACGCCATAGCTTTTTACATAGAGCAGCGCGGAGGTCGACTCGACGGCGAGGTTTTCCCCACCGACGAGATTGCCCGAACTGATCAAGGTGTATCGGTTGCCGGCGGCGGCGGTGCGGAAATCGCTGGAGCGCGCCTGCAACTGCAGGTGTCCGCCCGGTGCGATGTCGGTGGTGCCGCTGACCGTCAGAATCGGCCGGTTGATATCGGTGTCATTGCCGACCGACATCGCGATATTCGATTCGGCGTCTTCCATGTCCAGATTGCCGATGATCGTGGTGTGAGGCTGCACCAGATTCAACGTGGCCTTTTGAATGGCCACGTAACCGGACTTGATCAGCGAACCATCGAAGTCGACTTCGCCATCGACCGCCATCCCGGACAGGCCGAGCAAATTGCCTTTGATGTCGCCGCCCCACCAGTACAAATAACTGCGCCCATCGTCCACCTGGATGGCAGCCGTTCGGCCTTCGACCAGTCCCCCGCCGAGGGTGATATTGAACGAGCCTTGCGCGGCCGGCTGATTGCTCACATGGATGCCAATGCTTTCGCCGGAAATGGTGCCCATGTTGAAAATGCTGTCGGTACTGTCACTCGCCCTCGGCACAAACGCTGCGCCGTTCAATGACAGCCCTTCTGCGCCATTGCCGGTGGCCTTGATCGTCTTGACGTTGTAGATCGACGCTGATTGCCGGGTGTTTTCCATGTAAATGCCACGGGCATTGTTACCACTGACGATGATGTTGCCACCGAGGTCATTGTTCACACCGTCGCCGATGGTCGTGCCGATCAGCGAAATCCCTGTGGCGTTATTGCCGGTGACGGTGATAGTGCCTCTGTTGAGCAGGTGACGCGTGATCGGCATGTCCTTTAGCGCGATACCGGTCGAATCACCACTGTCGGCCAGACCATTGACGGTGATCGAGCCCTCGTGAATGAGGTTCGAACCGAGTCCGACCCAGGAAATACCCGCTGACTTTATGTCGATCCCGACACCGTGGGTGGCACCATCAATGGCGATCGCAGCCTTGTTGGTCATCTCGACATTGACCCGCGATCCGGAAAACTGCGCGGCGCTGGTCATGGCCGACGGCGAAGTCTCCACAACGTTTATCGAGCCGACGAGATTGAGGAAGTCATACGTTTTCCTGACGCTGACCAATGGCCCGCCACTCAGATCGTAATTGAGCGTGGCGGCCAACGCAGTCGGGGCGTTGAAAGTGGCAGCAGCAACGGAAAGCGCCAATAACGAGCGGCGCAGGCAAGAAGTGTTCACGCGAGATTCCCTTCCAAAACAGCAAATACGGTTTCAGCAGGGTTCACGCATTCACTTTGGCATCCCTACCGGCCCACCAGTTCATCTGATCCGGGCGCGGCGCAATCTACACGAGCCATCATTTCGACACCATTAAAATGTCAACGTGATGGCGTCAATTTTTCGATAGCCCACTGCGGCGGCTCCGACGCAGAACGGACAGGCAACAAGTTTGGGGATGGCTGAAAGGGCCTCATCGCTGGCAAGCCAGCTCCCACAGGTTTTCCATCAGTCTTGAATCAGCGCATGACCTTGTGGGAGCTGGCTCGCCAGCGATGAACGATAACGCGGTAAACCTGCGGATCAGGTCTGTGGGTCCACCCGGTCCAGCGCGCGGTTCACCGCCAGTTCGGCGAGCATGACAACCTGCTGGATGCCCAACACCGTGCTGCGCTGCGTGCCGCTCAGTTCATTGGCGAAGTTGCTGGTCGCCGCGCTGGCACTGGCCAGTGATTCGCAAGCGTGCGCGAGCAGGCTTTCGGTGTCGACACTCGGGTTGACGAGGAACATCGTGCTGGGTTGGCGGGGTTTGACGGGATTGGGGCAGAGGTAGAAATCGAGGGCGCGTTTGATGGCTTCGCGGTTTCTGGCCTGGTCCTCGGCGCGCAGGATTTCTTCGAGCGGGGTGGTGGTTTCGAGGGGTGGGTCGGGAATCAGTTTGTCCATGAAAAAGCTCCTACTTGGCTGTTGGAGCCACCTCCCGATCGTTTCCACACGATAAAAAGGTGGCAGCTGTACGCGGGGTGGAAAACCGATAAGTAGGCAACCGGCCAGACCGAAGTCTGCCCACGCACAGCCGCCGCGACGCAGTTTGCAGACGAACGAAGACGTCGGCAACGATTACGGTGCTGATGCAGTGCATCTACTTAGAATTCAGGTTTCCACACCCGATCGCTGAGAGGTCAGCGACCGCCCAAGACTAGTGAGCGCACGTCCGACGGACAACCTGAAAACCTTGTGGGACAGTTCCGGTAAATCCACACATATTTAAACAACTGATGATGGGGTGACTGGGCGGGCCTCATCGCGGGCAAGCCCGCTCCCACAGGGGTCGTGTGCAAATTCAAGACTGATGCAAATCCTGTGGCAACTGGCTCCCCAGGTTCATGTGCAAACCCAAGACTGATGCAAATCCCATGGCAGCTGGCTCCCCAGGTTCATTTGCAGATCCAAGATCTGATGCAAATCCCCTGGCAGCTGGCTCCCCAGGTTCATGTGCAAACCCAAGACTGATGCAAATCCTGTGGGAGCTGGCTTGCCAGCGATGAACGATGACGCGGTAAACCTGCTGAAAAACTGTCAGCCCCCGCCCCCCGAGCCACTGTCGACCTTGCCGCCCTGCTCCTGATCGAAAAACTGCGGGATCTCGTGCTGATAGCTTTTCAGCCAACGCTGCATGGTCAGTTCACGCTCGGTCGGCGTGGCCGTTTGCACTTTCGGCGAGGCGACTTTGTTGCGGCCCTGCAGTTGCAGCCAGCCTTCGGTTTCCTGTTGCTGGGCCGAGGCCGGGCCGGCGTCGATGGCGTGGCTGGTCAGCGGCAGTGCCAACAAGCCCAGACAAAACATCGCGGTTTTCATCACAGTTCTCCTGACTTGAGCATCGCCGTGACAGCGACGGTGGCGCGACTCGGCGACTTGAGTTTTTCCGCGCGGCTCTGGGCCTCACTGAATTGCGCCGGGCTCAGACCGAGACGGCTGACCAGTTCGGCGGCGCGGGTCCAGTCGTCCTGATAGAGCAACAGCGTGACCAGATTCAGCGCCGCCAGTTGATCGCTCTGCTTGAGCTCCATGGCGGTGAGGAATTCGAAACGTGCGTCTTCGATGCGCAACTGGTTGAGGTACACCACACCGAGGTCATTGCGGATTTTTTCGTCGGTCGGCGCCAACCGTGCGGCACGTTGCAGATGCGCCTGCGCCTGGCCGTAGTCGGATTTCGCCGCGGCGAGTTGGCCCAGACCATGCTCGGCCTCGGCGGCGAGGCAGGTGCCGAGCAGGCTGCGATACAGCGGTTCGGCCTCGCTGCGCCCGAGCAGGCGATAGACCTTGGCCTTGCGCAAACGCACATCGGCAAGGTTGTCCGGCAGGCTTTGCAGGTTGGCCAGGCTGGCGTGCAGCTTGCCGTCATTGGCCATGTCATCGGCCAGGTTCAGCGACAGCTGCTGATCGGAACTCAACTTGCCGCAACTGGCGCTGTTGGTCAGCGCCTCCCACGGGTTCTGCCCGGTATTGGCGCAGCCACCGAGCATCAACAAACACAAGCCTGCAATCATTGCTTTCATCACCACTCCTTCATGCACCCAACGCTTTCGCCAGGGCAGTGAAGCCCGGGCCGGCGAGGACAATCAATAACGCCGGGAAGAGAAACAGCATCATCACGACGGACATTTTCGCGGACATCTTCGAGATGTATTCCTGCAGACGCGTCAGGCGTCGGTCATCGAGCAATTGCTTGAGCGACAGCAGCGACTTCATTGCGCCGCCGCCCTGATGCAGCAGTTGCTGGAGGATCACGCAGGTGTCGGTGAACTCATCCACCGCCAGCAATTGCGTGGCCTTGTTCAGTTCTTCGCCCAGTTCAAGACCCGAGTCGACACGCGCCAGCACCAGACGCAGCTCCTGAGTCAGCACCGGCAGCAAAGCCTGACCCTCATGGCTGAGGACACGTAATGCCTGCTCCACGGCCATGCCGGATTCGAAGAGGATGCGCAGCAGCGGAATGAATGTACCGATCTCGGTCGCCAGTTGTTTCTGCCGTCGGGCGACCGCAATCACCAGCAGTCGCTTGGGCAACAGATAGCCGACGCCGAGGGCGAACAACGGCGCGATCCACTGCTTTTCCACGGCCGGGAAAAACACCG
Organism: Pseudomonas sp. Seg1; assembly: GCF_018326005.1. Lineage (NCBI taxonomy): Bacteria > Pseudomonadati > Pseudomonadota > Gammaproteobacteria > Pseudomonadales > Pseudomonadaceae > Pseudomonas > Pseudomonas sp. Seg1. The sequence goes on along the minus strand of NZ_AP021903.1, from coordinate 821,831 downwards.
ATTGCAGCAACACCGTCAGCGCCAGCAGCAATAACGGTGAGCCGATCTGGCAGGCAGCGAACAACGAACGCTGGCGCGCGCTGCGCCAGCCCAGACGGTTGAGCAGGGCCTGGGTTTCATTGTCGAGTTTGACGCTGCGCTGGCCGACCTTGCTGTCGCCGAGCACTTGCAGCAGATTGCCGAAACGGTTTTCCCGCAGCAGGTCGCCCTCCAGTCGACGGCTGACTTGCCGGGTGCGGCGGCGCTGCTCCAACAGGCTGACCAGCAGCAACAGCGCGGCGCCGAGCAACAGCACGGCGCTGATCATCAGGGGCGTGGTCATAGGCTGCGCAGCATCCGCCAGAGTAGAAGACTGCCGATCACCTGCATGCCGAACGCCGTGGCCAGCATTCGCTGCCCGGACGGGTCGTGCCACATGGCGACCAGATAAATCGGATTGGCCATCAGGAAGTACCCGGCCATGATGATCGGCAACAAACCCAGCACCCAGGCCGTGAGGCGGGTTTCACCGGTCATGGCGCGTAATTGGCGGGAGGCCTGATCACGCTCGCGGATCATCTTGATGAGGTTTTCCAGCAACTCGCTGGCGTTGCCGCCGTAGCGATGATTGACCTTGAGACCGAGGGCAAACAGGCGAAACTCATCACGCTCGTACAGCTCGGCCAGATCCGACGCGGCGTCCGGCAGGCTCACGCCCAACTGCACGTTACGCTGGACCCGGCCCATGGCGTCTTTGAGCGGATATTCGCTGGCCTCGATGCCACCCAGCACCGCATCGGCGAGGGTGCGCCCGGACTTCAAACTGCGCACGGTGTGATCGAGCAATTGCGGCAGTTGCTCGATCATGCGCCGCAACCGGCGCTGGTAGCGCCAACTGACATACACGCGCAATGCCAGCGGTGGCAGCACGAGCAGCACCAGCAGACCGATCCACCCCGCCAAGGCAAAACCGATGAGCACCGCGAAACCCCAGAGCAGCAGCCAGACACCGATGCGCTCGGTCGGCCGGCCCAGTCCGGCGCGCAAAAAGGCGCGTTCAAGACCGGCCCAGCGCGGCGAATCCGCGGTCAGTTGGGGTTGCCCCTGATTAAGCCGATCAAGCACCCGCTCGGCACCGCCCTGACGCCAGCCGGTGTAAAACATCCGCAGCGACAGCCCGAGCAAGGCCAGACAAATCACGATCAGCAACAGCGGTTTGAGCATGCCGTAGCCCTCAATGCGCGAGCGCCGGTTCGCGGCGCAACTTGTCGCCCGCCGGATTGACCGCCTCGCGGAGGAAGCCGAAGCCAGTGCGCCGATCAAGGCGAAACAGGGTGTTGGTGACGTAGACGTCGTCACGCACGCCGACCACCTCCACCACTTCGCTGACGCAGCGGCGCCCGTCGGGCATGCGCGTCAGTTGAATCACCACATCCAGCGCGGCGCAGATCATCTGGCGCAAGGTGCGTTCGGCGATGGTGCGCCCGGTCAGGCCGACCAGGGTTTCCAGACGCAGCAAGGCATCCTGGGCATTGTTGGCGTGCACGGTGCTCATCGAGCCGTCGTGGCCAGTGTTCATCGCGGTGAGTACGTCGACCACTTCGACGCCACGAATCTCGCCGAGGATGATCCGGTCTGGGCGCATGCGCAGGGCGTTGCGAATCAGGTCACTGGCCTTCACCTCGCCGTGACCTTCGGCGTTCGGCGGGCGGGTTTCCAGACGCACGACGTGGGGATGGCCGAGCTGCAATTCGGCGACGTCTTCGATGGTCACAAGCCGTTCGTGGGGATTGATCAACTGGCTGAGGATGTTCAGCAACGTGGTTTTGCCGGTGCCGGTGCCGCCGCTGATGAGGATGTTGCAGCGCTTGCCCACGGCTTCCTCGATGAAGTCGTAGATCGCCTGATCGATGGTTTGCATCGCCATCAGGTCGGCGCTCTTGAGCATGTCCTTGCGAAATTTCCGGATCGACAGACACGGCCCGTCGAGGGCAATCGGCGGGATGATCGCGTTGACCCGGCTGCCATCGGGCAGGCGCGCATCGACCATCGGCGACGACTCGTCGAGACGCCGCCCCAGCGGCGCGAGAATGCGTTGCATGACCCGCTCGACGTGATGCGCATCGATAAAGCGCAAGTCGCTCATATGCAGCACGCCATCGCGTTCGATGAACACCCGGTGCGGGCCGTTGACCAGAATCTCGGTCACCGCGTTGTCGCGCAGCAGCACTTCCAACGGGCCGAAACCGGTCAGCTCATCGACGATTTCTTCGGCCAGACGCTCCATTTCATAACGAGAAATCGCCAGGTGCAGGCGCGCGATGTATTCGGCGACCTTGTCGATGACAAATTGCGACAGCACCTGCCGCGAGCCCTCCAGCAGGTTTTTCCCGGACTCTTCGATGGCGTCGATGATGTAGCGGTGCAACACCAGTTTCAGGCCATCGTGATCAGTGTTGCCGGAGGCATGGCGCTGCGGCCCGCCGAACAGTTGTTCGCCGTTCATGAGGTGCCTCGCAAGCGGTTGAACCAGTTGGCCTTGGGTTTGGCCAGGCCTTCGGAGCGTTTCGCCAAGCGTTCGCCAAGGGTGCGCAGGCTTTGGCTGATGGCCTCACGCGGGGCCAGTTCGAACAGGGTCACGCCTTGGTTTTTTGCGTTGAGACGGATCTCCGGGCTGAACGCGAGTACCGCGATCACCTCCAGGCCGAAAGTCTTGCCGAGGGTCTCGGAATCCGGCGCAACGTTGCGCAGGTAGCGATCCACCAGCAGCCGACCGTGGTCGAGTTTCATGCCTTTTTCGCGCCACAGATTGAGCACGGCGAGGTTGCGCCGACAGTCGAGCACGTTCTGGTCGGTGTACCACAACAGCTTGTCGCAATGGCTGACGAAGGTGCGCAGCGCCTCACTGTCGGGCTGGCCGGTAAGGTTGACGACGATGTGCTGGAAGTGTTGGCGCAGGGCACTGAGCAACATGTACAACTCGGCGGCGCTGGTGCGCTCCAGCGGTTCGTCGCCAGGCGCGTAGGCGAGAATGCGCAGGCCGGCCTCGGCACTGGTGAAGGCGCTGTCGATCAGGGTCGCATCGAGCCGCCGCAAGTGGCGCAGCGCATCGCCAAAATGGAACGAACTCTCAAGCCCGAGCAAGGCCAGGCTGTCGCCGCGCGGCAAACCCAGATCCAGCAACAGGGTTTGCTGGCCGCTCTTCTGCACCACCAGCGCCATGTGGTTGGCGAGCAGCGCGCCGTCGGCGTTGCTTTGCACGCCGTAGAGCACGGTCAAGCCACCGAGCTGGGCGTTCGGCGTCACGGCTGGCAGGCGTTTGCTCAGGCGCCGCACCAGCCCGGCGACTTCGCTGGAGCGTGAACCGTAGGCGACAAAATCCCGCGCCCCGGCACGCATCGCGTTGAGCACCAACTGATTGTCCATGCCGTCACCGAGGGCGACGATGGCGAGCATCGGTTTGGCTTCCAGCACGCCTTCGATCAGGGCGCTCTGGGCCACCAGATGATCGCGATCAAGCCCGACGAAGACCAGGCTGGCAAAGGTCACGTCAACCAGCGCCAGCAACTCGTCAAGGCTGCCGCCCCCGGCGCTGACCACTTGCCCGAGCGGCGCCAGCGCACCTTGCAACCACTCAAGATCGGTGTCGTTGCGGGTGATGGCGAGGAAGGTCTGACTGAGGCTCTGGCTCATTGCGATAACCCGCTGCGTTTATCGAAGTTGCCGTTTTCGAGGAAGTACAGGCGATACCAGTTGGGGTCGTAGTTGCGCAGTTTTTCACCCGGCAGCGAAGGCAACGGTGCGTTGACGGCCAGCGGTTGAACCAGATGCGGGGTGACGATCATCAGCAGCTCGCGCTCCTCTCGGTTGATCGAGGAGTTACGGAAAAAAGCGCCGAGCACCGGTATGTCGCCCAAGCCGGGAAACTTGTTCACCTGTGAAGCGTTTTGCGTGCTGATCAAACCGCTGATCACAAAACTCTCGCCATCGGCCAGCGAGATGCTGGTGTCGGTGCGGCGGATGGTGAAGGCCGGCACTTTGGTGCCGCCGATGGTCACGCCGTTGTTGTAATCCAGCTCGCTGACTTCGGGTGCCACTTTCAGGGCGATGCGGTCACTGCTGACCACCGTCGGCGTCAGGGTCAGGCGGATGCCGAATTCCTTGTATTCGATGGAGTAACTGTTGCTGTTGGCGCTGGGCACCGGGATCGGGATTTCACCGCCGGCGAGGAAACTTGCGCTCTGCCCGCTCAACGCCACCAGACTCGGGCGCGCCAGGGTGTAGGCGAATCCGCTGCCTTCCAGTGCGTTGACGATGCCGAGGAATTTGCTGCTGCCGCCGCCCCAGACGATGTTGAACATGTCGTTGGCCAGCGGGATGCTCGGCACCGCGATGCGCGGGTCGATATTGTTCAGCGGCACGACGCCGGGCGTGACCCCGGTGTTGGGCACCGTGCCCGGTCCACCGAAGAGGAAATTGTTCGAGCCTTTGCCGTAGATCGAGGTGCCCGCCTCTTTGAGTTTGGTGCGGCTGACTTCGACGAAGCGAATGTCGGTCTGCACTTGCGAGGGCAGATTCGGGTCGTCGGAGGCCGGCAATGAGACCGCCTTCATCGCCGCACTCGCCTTGCCTTGTACGAACACCATGCTCTGGCGCGGGGCACTGGCACACGCGCTCCAGATCATCAGTGTGGTGGCGCCGGGCGCGACGCCGGTGAGCAGGATGCCCTGATCGCCGGTCACGCGCACATCGGCAATTTTCGGATCGCCCACCGCCACCCGAGTGATTGCCACGGGCGATTGCAACGCCTGTTGCAGGCCTTCGCCGACTTCCAGTGTCGCCGGCAACGGACCGAGGGCGGCGCAGTTGCTCGCGGCGGCAACGGCCGTGCCGATCGAGGCGACGCTCAGCAGCGAGGCGCGGAACAAGCCGTTGAACAGGGGCGTAAAGCGTGTGCGCATGTAAAGGCGTCCTTGCTCGAATCAGGGAGTGGGTTGAGCGTTTTCGGCACCGCGGATGACTTCCACGGTGGGTTTGCGCGCCGTCGGTTGTCCGGCCACAGCGAGTGGTTTTGGCGGTGCTGCCAGAGACAACTGGCTGAACTCGAGCAGGTCGCGGCGCGGCGTGTCGAGACGGGTGGCGACATCGTTTTCGCCAGCCCAGTATTTCGCCAGTTGTTGCTCATCGGCGCTGCGCACTGCCAAGCGCAACACCCCGGCGCCGGAGGCCAGCATCAAGCGGTTGAGCAACGGCTCAGGCACGGCCAGCACCACGCTGCGTGCGGCCATGCGTTGCTGTTCCTGTTTCAATCGTTCGTCGTCACTGCGCGCGGGGCTGCTTGGCTGGCCGTCGTTGGTCAGGCCGCTCTGGCTGCCGACCACGAGCACTCGCACCGCCGGAACCACCAGTTGCGCCGAGGCCTGTGGATTGCTTTCGTCCTTGCGCAGAAACAGCAGCACATCGACGTAATCGCCGGGCGCCAATTGCCCGCCGACATTGATCACCTCATCCACCGCCACGGCCAGTGCGCGCTCACCGGGGCGAATCATCCGTGCCAGTTGGCTGCCCGGCTCGAAGCTCTCTTCATTCAACCAGCTGCCGGCACTCAAGGGCCGCCACGGCGTGCGGCCGATCACTTGATCGACGTTGCCCAGACTACCGGCGGGTGCAGTGCGCAGTTTTTCCACGGCAATGTCAGCCGCAGTGATTTTCACGAAGGGTGCAATGTCCCGCAGCAGCACAACGACGGGTTGGCGTGTGGGGTCTTCCACGGGTTCGGCCTTGGCGGCGGGCGGTACGACCGGCACCACGGCAGGTGCAGCGACCGGTTCGGCCACTGATGGCCGGCTCAATGTCAGCCCCCAATATCCGGCAATGATGGCGCCTGCCAGGAACAACCCGGCCAGACCCAAGGTGACGCGACTGTTCATGACGGCTCTCCCTTTCCCGCTGCGCTTTGTCTCTCTTGCAGTGACCCGTGACGTTCAACGAGATAACTTCGCAATCAGGCAGCTATGAACAAGTAACTATTTCGCTATTTGACGGTAGCGCAGCCCGAACAAAACGCCATTACGAAGGCGGAAATATCCAACGAAAGTAGAGGCCTGAAGCGCCAAATGTCGTTTTATGCCGTGAATCGGCCCCCTACTACTTTAGGGTTAATCCGTTCTTACAGTTGTAGGCTCGAGAAATGCCGACAATGCTGATGCTGGCACAGGGAAATCATGTTGCGAACGCGCAACACCTGGCGTGCTCAAGGAGAATTCTCATGTCGTATTCCCTCATTGTTCAAAAGATCAAATCCACGACCACATTTTTCAAAGGTCTGACCAAAGACACTGAAGGCGCGTCCGCCATCGAGTACGCGTTGGTGGTCGGTCTGGTGGCGCTGGTGATTGCCGCGTTCGGTTCGGGCATCGGCACTCGTGTCACCGCGATTCTGACCCAGATCCAGACCGCGCTCGGCGGATAACTTGTCAATGCAGCCATTGGGTTCTACCGTCAGCACTCAGTCCATTGCAGGTGTTGCCTATGAACTCCTCACACACTCCACGCCAGCAGTTGCTCCTCGTCGACGATGAGGAGGACGCACTGCTGGAGCTTGCGGAGTTGCTGGAGGGCGAAGGCTTCACCTGTCACACCGCGACGTCGGTGAAACTCGCCCTTCATCACCTCACCCGCCATCCCGATATCGCGTTGGTGATCACCGATCTGCGCATGCCGGAAGAAAGCGGCATGTCGCTGATCAAACGCCTGCGTGAGCACACCTCGCGCCAGCATCTGCCGGTGATCGTCACCTCCGGGCATGCGGACATGGAGGACGTCAGCGACATGCTGCGCTTGCAGGTGCTGGATCTGTTCCGTAAGCCGATCTACCACGTGCGCTTGCTGGAAACCCTCGACAACCTGTTTCCCAAGCCCAAGGTCAGTAGCGTTCGCGGGGTGTGACCCCGTTGAGTGCGGGGGTCAGTTGAAGTCAGTGCGCGGTCACCCGTTGCCGTCCCGAGTTGCCGGGTGACAACGCCAGGGCCAACTGGGTGCGGTTGTGCATGTGCGTCAGACGCAGCACTTGCGAGACATAGAGCTTTACCGTGTTCTCGGTAATGCCCAATTCACAGGCGATCTGATAGTTGGTCTGGCCCTTGCCCACCAACCTTGCGACGTCGAGCTGACGTGGCGACAGCTGATTGAAAATCGCCGGTATCTCCACGCCTTCCAGCTCAGCCGACGTATCGTCACTTGCAGGCGCGGGGCCACGGCGAACTTTGTCGAGGTCCTGGTAGAGATCGTCGATCGACTCGGAGAGGTATTGCAGCTTCTGATTCAGATGGCCCAATTGCAGGGTTTTCTGCCGTTCCTGCAATGCCACTTCCTGGCGTTGCAGACCTTCGAGCAGTTCGTCCAGATCAATCGGTTTCTGGTAGTAGTCGGCGATCCCGGCGCGCAAGGCTTTGATCACGTCCTGTTTGTCGGCGCGACCGGTGAGCATGATGGCTTCGAACACGCGATGCTTGCCCGCCAGCCGTTGCAGTTCCTGCACCAGTTGAATGCCGTCCATGTCCGGCATATGCAGGTCACACAGGACCAGGCCGATGGCGGAGTCTTCGACGAATTGTTCGATCGCCTGCTTGCTCGATTCGCAAGGCACGCAACGGTAGCCGCTGCTTTCGATGAATTCGCAGAGTTCCTCGACAATCAGCGGCTGATCGTCGACCACCAGCACCTTTACCGCAGACGTAAGCTTGTTCACTTGCCACTCCATGCCCAGGCCAAAGGCTGACCGTTCCTGTACTGACAGCGCGAAGCTGTACAACGTTGATTTGAAAGTAGACGCACTTTCCGACTATGTACATAGCAGTAGTGGCATGCGGCGACTAATGGATCCAAAGCAAAGTCAGGATTGTTCCGATTAGCACGAACGGTGCAAATGGCAGCTTTTTTGACTTGTCTGGCCCTAGATATCGAAGACGTTCTCTAAGCCCTTGACTCATATGCAGCCAGAGTTTTGGCACCAGCAGGATCCACAGGGCGCTGGACAATGCTGCACCGATGAACGCGCCGAGCAGCAGCGTACCGTCCGTCGCAAGCGCCAAGGCTGTCATTAATTTCACATCGCCGGCGCCAAAACGTTTCAGGATATAACCAGGAACAGAAAGCACCACGGCCAGCAGCACTGCCCAGCCTGCTTGCGCCATGTCGGCGCCGAGCCAGGTGTGGCCGGTGAGCAACAAGTATCCCAGCGCCAGCCCGCCCACCCCCAGGGTCAGGCCGTTGCCGATATGCCGCTGGCGGGCATCCTGCGCCGCACAAAGTGTCAGCCAGATCAGTAGGACAAAGCTGTGCATGCGGTAAAAAACGTCCGTTTTGGCCGAATGATTCTATGCTGATATTACGTAGTGATTGTCAGGGTAGACGCACTCATGAAATCCGGCCTCCCCCGCAAGCAAAAAGGCGCTGTCGCCATCGAATTCGCCTTGGTGTTCATCGTCTTTTTTGCCGTGTTTTATGGCTTGGTCAGCTACAGCCTGCCGCTGTTGCTGATGCAGTCGTTCAATGAATCGACGGCCGAAGCCGTGCGCCGCAGCGTGGCACTTGATCCGGCCACCGCCAATTACCCCGCCGCCGTCACGGCCACTGCCAGAACCGAGCTGACCCGGCAATTGGCATGGCTGCCTGGCGCCTTGAACTTCAACGCCGCCTCGGACAGCACCATCACCTATACCGGCGGCGTGCTGACCGTGACCATCAACTATCCCACCAGCAAATTGAATCAGGCACTGCCGTTTCTGGTGTTGCCGGGCATCGGTTCGGTACCGCGCCTGCCCGCGACGCTACGCGCCTCGTCGAGCCTGCAATTTTGAGTTCCGGTGACAAGCTGTTCGGTCGCCTGCTCAATCGACACCCCGAAGCGGTCCAGCCGCTGGACAACCCTGTGGTGCCGAGCGTCGGCCTGCAACTGCATCTGGATGGCGATGGCCAGGTCCTTCATCTGAGCGGGCCGCTGCGCCATGTACTCGCGCAGCGGATGTCCACCAGCCATCCCGCGCCGTTGCTGGAGTATGTGTTGCCGCACAGCAGCCTCGCGCTGGAGGGCAGGCCCGCCGACTGGCAAGGTCAGTTGCTCGACCTGGATTTTTTCAGCCTCGCCGGTCCGCCGCTGCATTTACGCGGCTGGGTGCAGGCGCAAGGTGACGGCTGGTTGCTGCAATTGCTCGACATCGGCGACCTGCTCGGCGAACGGCGGCAGACCCGCAGTCGCGAGCAATGCCAGTTGTTGGCCACGCAGGTTCGCGATCAGTTGCGCCTGGGCAGCCTCGCCCGCTTGCCCGAGGTACTGGGCGAACAGCTCCAACGCCTGAGTCAGCATTTGCACATCCCTTGTCTGGCGGTGGCACTGCTCGATGAGCAAGGCCAGGGCTGGCAGGTTCACCAGCATTACGCCGCGTTGCAGGCACCGCAGATATGGCGTGATCAGCAGCGTCTGGGCACTGGCCTCGACAGTCTCAACGGCGCCTTGCCGCAACGTTTGCTGGCCAGCGAACAACCGCGCCTGAGCGCGCTGTTCGGCCCGCACGCAGGTTTCGCCGTGCCCTACCGCGACGCGCAGGGCGTCGCGGCGTGGTTGCTCTGCGCCAGTTATAACGCACAGCAACAGGCACCGGATCTGAACGATCACGACTGGCTGCTGTTGGCCGCTGCCGTGGCCGCGCCGTTACTGGAGCGCCTGCGCGAGCATCGCCATCACCAGCAACTGGAACGCCTTGACGTGCTGCAAGCGCTGCTCGGCACCGGTTGGTGGGAGGTCAGCAGCGACAGCGCCGAAGTCCAACTGGCCCCGGCGCTGGCCGCCAGCCTGGGTTTGCCAACCGAGCGGCTACCGATTCAGGACTGGTTCACTCAGGTGCATCCCGCCGACCGCGATGAGCTGCGCAGCCATCTGCAAGCCTTGCAGGACGAAGGCACGCCACTGGAATTGTGTGTGCGCCTGCAATCCAGCGATCAGCCGTTGCCATTGTGGTATCGCTTGCAGGGTCGCTCGCTGGGCATCGGTGCCGAGCGCCGCTTGGTGGGCTTCATGCTCGACATCAGCGACATCAAGAATCAGCAGCAACAGGCTGCCGCCGCCCACGCGCGGCTGGACAATCTGATCGCCAGTGCCCCTGCCGTGATCTATGTGCAGCGCTATGTCGAAGGCGCGCTGCAACCGACGTTTTTCAGCGCCAGTCTGCAACCGTTGCTCGGCTGGAATCTCGCTGATTGCGACAACGGGCGGCTGGTCGAACACGTCCATCCCGAAGACCGCCCGCGCTATTTCGAACGCACACGCCAGTTGCTGCGCGAAGGTTCGGTGAGCACGCGCTATCGCGTGCTCGACCGTCAGGGCAATGCGCACTGGCTGCTCGACGAAGCCAAGCTGCTGCGTGACGATCTCGGCCTGCCCGTAGAAGCGGTGGGATTGTGGCTGGACGTCACCGAAGCGACCCTCGCCGCCGAACAGGTCAAGGCCAGCGAAGAGCGTTACCGGATTCTGGTGGAAGACTCGCCGGCGATGATTTGCCGCTACCGCCCGGACCTGACACTGACCTTCGGCAACCGGCCGTTGGCGACGTATCTGGAATGCCTGCCCGAGCAATTGCCCGGCGTGAATCTGGGCGGCTGGATGTCCGACGAACAGCGCGAAGCCTTCATCCAGCGCCTGGCGCAATTGACCCCGGAACAGCCGGTGAGCAGCGCCGAAATCAATTTGCGCCTGCCCGGTCGCGAGCACGCGTGGTGGGTCTGGTCGGATCGTGGAGTGTTTGATGAGCAAGGTCGCCTGATCGAGGTGCAAGCGGTGGGACGCGACAACACCGAGGTGCGGCGCTCCCAGCAGCAGCTGACGCAAAGCGCAAAAATGGCCACCCTCGGCGAAATGGCCACCGGTCTCGCCCACGAAATCAACCAGCCGCTGAACGTGATGCGCATGGCCATCGTCAATGTGCTCAAGCGTCTGGGCAACGGCGATGTGCAGATCGACTATTTGACCGACAAGCTCAATCGCATCGACGCGCAAGTGCAACGGGCGGCACGGGTGGTGGATCACATGCGCGTGTTCGGCCGCCGCTCGGAAATCGAACAGCATCCGTTCAACCCCCTCGATGCCATTGAAGGCACGCTGTCGCTGTTAGCGGAAGGGCTGCGTGGCAAAGGTGTCGAGCTGCGGGTCAACGAGGCGGAGTTTCAGGTTCAGGTGCGCGGCTATGTCGATCAACTCGAACAAGTGCTGATCAATCTGATGGTCAATGCGCGCGATGCCTTGCTCGGCAAGCGCGAGGCGGATCGCGACTTCCAACCGTGGATCGCCGTGCGTGCCGAGTGCGATGAGCACGTGGTGCGGTTGTGGGTCGAGGACAACGGCGGCGGCATTGATCCGCGTCTGCTGGAGCGCATTTTCGAGCCGTTCTTCACCACCAAACCGGTCGGCGTCGGCACCGGTCTGGGCTTGTCGGTGAGTTACGGCATCATCGACAACATGGGCGGACGCCTGAGTGTGCGCAATGGCGACGAAGGTGCTCAGTTCTGTATCGAGCTGCCGATCGCGCTCAACGATTAAATCACCAGGGTCGGCTGGCCGGGCGGTCGACAACTGAGGTTGGCGCCGACATCGACCTTGTTCAGGGTGATGCCGAGGTTGGCGAGCAAACTGTCGAGAATCGGGTCAAGCACCGGGCTGAGCAAGTTGTCGATGACCACGCCCAGCGTGTTGTTGACGCCAGCCAGGACATCCGCAGTGGTGGTGAGCAAACCGCCCAGCAGGCTCGAACCGGTGGGTTTGTAGGCTTGCACCTGAACCCCGCTCAACGTGCCTTTCAGGCTATTGACCACGCCTTGTGTACCGAAGCTGTAGTTCAGCGGCGGTTGCTTGATTTCCGGTGGCTGGTTGTAGGTGTGGATGTTCTGGGTACTGGCCACCGAGGTGTCCACCATCACGCCGAGACCGCCACCGTAAAACGGCTTGCGCGAGTTGGGATCGCAAGTGGCCGAGCCCAGGCCCAGCAGTGGAATGGTGCAGGTGATGACGCCGACATCGATCAACGCCAGCGGCTGCACCGTGACGTCTGCCGAGGATGAAAACGCATTGGTCGCGTCGATCTTGCCGACCTTGAGTTTGACCAGTGAGGAGTTGGTCTGGGTGGTCAGGCTTTTGGTCGCATCGCTCAAGCAGTTGTAATCGGTTACATGGCTGTCGGCGGCCGAAGCTTCCAGGAGAATGTCGATGCTCGACGTCGACAGAATCTTCAGGTCCGTGCGCTGACAGGTGCCACCGAGCGTGCAAAACAACGAGTTCAGCGTACCGGCAATGTTCAGGTGCAACAGGTTGTTCAGTGTATCCGTCAATCCGCCCACCAGCGGCGTACTGACGATGGCGCTGGCCAGCCCGGCGACGCCGGACAGCACCGGCAGGTTCAGCGAGATCAACGTGCGCACCTGCGCGGTTTTCACGTAAATCCGGTTGGCACCCATGGGGTCGGCCTTGGCCAGCATCGGGTTGCCCACGGCCGACAATTGCGGCGGCTGAATGACTTTGACTTTGACCGAGCCATTGACCAGCCCCGGAATGCTCAACGGCACCGTCGCGCTCAGCGCGTTCTGACTGTTGGCCACCTGCACGACGGCCTCAAGCAGCTGGAACACTTGCAGATTGGCATTGAGCGCGGCAGACGTGGCACCGGTCTGCAACTGTAGCAATTTGCCCAGCGCCACTTCAGTGCTGCCGACCACGGCCTTCAACCCGAGCAGGCCGTTGACCGCGACACTGGTGGTGGTGCCACCCTTGGTCAGCACGGTGATGGCGGTGTCGATCAGTTGGCCGATCTGGATGTTCTTGCTCAACAGTTGGGTGTAGTTGCCAGCATCGACATTGACATCGAGCGCCAGTTGATTGAGGTAACTGAGCAGGTTGATATTGGCGTCCAGCAGCCCCTGCCAGCCAGCAACGCTGAGGTTGAGGCTGCCACCGAGCATGCCCCCCCATACCGAGTTGAGGAGCGCCGACTTGCTCGCATCGACGGTGGCCAGCGTGGTGCCGATGGTCAATTGCGCCTGCGGGGGCAGAATCGAGGAGGCGCCGACGGCGGTGGCGCCCAGGCGAGTGGTGGGCGAAACGCTGCCCGGCGAAAACAACCCGTACAGCGCCGCAGCCACACTGCTGGGCACGACCCGGGTGGCGACCACGCTGATGGCTTCTTTCTTGCTGGCATCGGCGGCGAAGGCGCGCAGGTTGTTGGCACCGGTTTGCACGGTACCGCAGGTCACGACAAGGGTCGCCCCCTGGCCCACGGTGAAACTGTTGCGCGCCGCACTGGCGGTAGCGTAAGCGTTGGCGCTGGCACCTGACAGGCAATCGCCACCGCGCGATACCGCCTCCAGCGCGGCAACGTCGACCACCCGCTGCAAACGGCGTTGCTCCATGTACAAACGGCCGCTGTCGACCACCAGGACCATGCACACCAAGGCCAGGCCCAGGGTCAGCGCCGCCATCAGACCGATCGCCCCGCGCTGCCGGGCCGGGCCGTTGAATTGCGAACGAGGCGACATCGCGCACTCCTTTGCCGGCGCACTGCCGAGCGCTACCTCCATTGGTGGATTTGAGTGTAGACGGCGCTGGATAAGACTGCTGGCAACAAGCCAGTCCCTTGGCAATGGAATGCTGACTTTGGGCAACCAAAGAACCTGTGGGAGCGGGCTTGCCCGCGATAACGGTGGGTCAGACACATCAGTGCTGGATGTGCCGCCGTCATCGCGGGCAAGCCCGCTCCCACAGGGTTCGAGTTGATGTTAAGGGCAGTTAACGCGGTGGGTAGTTGGAGAGGATGCGGGCGACTGTCTCGCGAATGGCATTGCTGCGATCCTCCGGATTCGGCTTGCTGGCCAGCATCTGCTCATCGCTGCCGCGCCACACCAGTTTGCCGTCCTTGCCGTCGAGCAGGTCGATCTGGATTGTCGCGACCTTGTAGGTGATGTTGCGCGTTTCGTTGTACATCGGCGCGCCCCAGTAGCCGTTCCACGGGCCACCCCAACCGCCGCCGTAGTTGGTCGTCACTTGCTGCTGACGATCCTCGACGATCAGGTAGGTCTGCACGCTCAAATCACCTTTGCCGCCCGCGGCGGCAGGGCGCAAGCCACGCTGATCGAGTTGATCGCTGACGGCCTGGCGGATGCGCTGTTCGGTCAGGTCGCTCTTGATCCGTGGATCGTCGGGGCGATATTGCAGAGCGGGGTCTTTCCAGCTCCAGCTGCGATAGGCGGCAAAGTCGCGGCTGGCATCAAAGTCATGGTTGACCTGGTTGGCGGCGCAGGCACTGAGCAGCGCGGCCATGGCCAGTAAAGCGAGACGGCGGAACATGGTTGTTCTCCACTTGAAGACATGAACCTGCAGGAGCTTCCCGACTGCCGGAAGCTAACTGGGAGGATACGCCGACATGGCCTTTTCGACAGCCTCGCGAATTGCATCGGTGCGATCGATCTGGCTGCCCTTGTTCGCGGTTTCGGCACTGGCGCTCCACACCGGTTGCCCGGTGCCGGCGTCGAACAGATCGACCCGCACCACCACAACCTGCTCCTGATATGTGCGCACGATCGGCACGCTGTTGTACATGCCGTAACCGCGACCGTAACGATCATAGCCGCCGTACCCGCCGTAGCCGTAATCGTCCTGGACCTGACGCAAGCGGGTTTCCAGACGCAGGTTGGCTGTGACGAACAGGTCTGCCGGGCGATTGTCGTGCAGAGGACGCAAGCCGCGTTGATCCAGCGCATTGCTCACCGCTTCGGCCACTTGCGCCGAATCCGCCCAGGCCGTGCCCGGCGGCAACTGCCCGTTGAGCCAGGCCCAACTGCGGTAACGCCCATAATCGCGCGGTGGCGCCGGGTAAGCGCTGCGATCAAAGGTGTTGGACGCTTGCGGTGGCGCTGGCGGCAGGGGCCGCGACTGCGCGACGTAGGGGTTGCTGCCCTGGCACGCGGCCAACCCCAGACAGATCAGCAATAACCCCGCTTGTGCTTTCATTTCGCGCTCCGATCAGATCGGCCGGCAGATCCAGTGCAAGTAACGCCCAAGCCCGGCGAAGCCTGGGTGACGACGGTGAGCGAGCTCCATCTCGAGCAAATCCACGAGTTCGGCGCGGGCCTGGAATTCCACCGGCATGTAGTCGTGGAAAACCCGTATCCCGCTCTGGCTTTCGACCTGCCACAGGCCGTCGAGTTGCGTTGCCAGTTCCCTCGGATCGAGAGGTTGCTGCGGAGTCAGGCTCTGCTTTTCGCCGGCCATGTCGTTCTTGCGCATCTTCTTGAAATGGCCCTTGAGCAGATTTCGATAAATCAGCGCATCGCGGTTGTAGAACGCCAGCGACAACCAGCCACCGGGCTTGGTCAGTTGGTGCAACACCGGCAGGATCGCGTGGGGTTCGGCCAGCCATTCCAGCACCGCATGGCAGATCACCAGGTCATACGGTTCGGTGAGCTGCCCGAGGAGTTCCTGCCACGGCGCCTGAATGAACGTCGCGGTCTGCCCCGCCTCGGCGAAGCGCTGGCGGGCGCCTTCGAGCATCGGCTCGGCCGGCTCGGTAAAGGTCACGTCATGCCCGCGTTCGGCCAGCCACAGCGACATGTGGCCCAGACCACCGCCGATGTCGAGAACACGCAACGGACGATCCGGCAGCGCTTCGGCGAGGTCAGCCTGCAACACCGCGAGGCGAATCGCGCCTTTGGCGCCGCCGTAGATTTTTTCGGCGAAGCGGGTCGCCAACTGATCGAAATGCCGGTCGCTCATCAGCTGAACCGCCGTTCGCTGTCAGCGAGCTTGCTGCGCACCACTTCATTCATGTCCAGCCCCAACTCGCTGCACAGCAGCAACAGATACAGGACGATGTCGCCGACTTCCTGCCCGGCGTGGGCGAGTTTGTCCGCCGGCAACTGGCGCGACTGGTCTTCCGTCAGCCATTGGAAGATCTCCACCAGCTCAGACATTTCGACGCTGGCGGCCATGGCGAGGTTTTTCGGGCTGTGAAATTGCCGCCAGTCATTGCGGTCGCGAATGGCGTGCAGGCGTTCGGTCAGTTCAACAAGGTTCATCGGGCTCTCCTGAAGGCGTATAGCTTCGGGGGGATGTCCACCAAAGGCAAGCAGCGCAGGTGATCTAATGTGGGAGCGAGCCTGCTCGCGAATGCGCTGTGTCATCAACCATTGATGTCACTGACACAACGCCTTCGCGAGCAGGCTCGCTCCCACAGAGATTGAGTAAACCCACTATCATGCAGGGAACTCGGCCACCTGCGTTGTGGCCCAAGGCTCAGCTCTTTCATCAGGATGCACACATGCAGGTAGAAAGCTTTTTCGAATGGCTCGGCCAGGCGCTCGGCTCGGTCATCCGCTTTATCGTTGATGGCCTCAGTGGCCTGTTCAACATTCTGAGCAATGCCGGTGGCAACTTTGTCGACGGGCTGGCCAAGACGCTGGGGATGGACACGTCGATCATCAGCATCATCGCGCTGATCGTCGGGTTGATGCTGCTGTGGTCGGCGATTCGCGCGTTCATGAATGCGTCGATCATTGCCGGGATTATCTGGTTGCTGCTGGGGTTGTGGTTGCTGAGCTGGATTATTCATTAACACCACCGCCCCCCTGTGGGAGCGAGCCTGCTCGCGAATGGCCGGCACCCCCGAGATCTACGCCGACGTACACATCGCCTTCGCGAGCAGGCTCGCTCCCACATTGGATCGCATGAATCGCTACAATCCCGCTCCCCCAAGGAGCCCGCATGTCCAACCTGATTGCCGACTGGCGCGACCGCCCGACCCATCGCAAGGTCTGGGCGCTTGCCGCGCCGATGATCCTCTCCAATATTTCCGTGCCGCTGGTGGCGCTGGTCGACAGCACCGTCATCGGCCATTTGCCGCACGCCCATCAACTCGGCGCGGTGGCAGTTGGCGCCAGCCTGTACACCTTTCTCGCCTGGGCCATGGGTTTTCTGCGCATGGGCACTACCGGCTTCGCGGCTCAGGCCGCCGGGCGCAGCGACGGTGCAGCGTTGCGGCAGATCCTCTTGCAGGGGTTGTTGCTGGCGATGGGGCTGGCACTGGTCCTAGGCATCCTGGGCGTACCACTGAGCGGTGTCGCGCTGCACTTCATGCAGCCGTCGGCGGAGCTTGATCAACTCACTCGCGACTTCTTCCACACCCGGCTGTTTGGCCTGCCGGCAGCGCTGGCCAGTTATGCACTGGTCGGCTGGTTCCTCGGCACCCAGAACGCCCGGGCGCCGCTGGCGATTCTGCTGACCACAAATCTGATCAACATCGCCCTCAATCTGTGGTTCGTCATCGGGCTGGACTGGGGCGTGGTCGGTTCGGCCCGGGCCTCGGTGATTGCCGAGTGGTGCGGTGCCCTGCTCGGCCTGTTGCTGACGCGCAAGGCGCTGCGCGCCTATCCCGGGCACATCGTCTGGGCCGCACTCAAGCTGTGGCAGAGCTGGCGTCCACTGCTGGCGGTCAATCGCGACATTTTCATTCGCAGCCTGGCGCTGCAATCGGTATTTTTCCTGATCACGGTGCAAGGCGCGCGACTCGGCGACGCAACAGTCGCCGCCAACGCCCTGTTGCTCAACGGTTTGCTGTTGACGGCCCATGCGCTGGACGGTCTGGCCCACGCGGTCGAGGCATTGTGCGGCCACGCCATCGGCGCTCGTGATCGCCTCGCCTTGCGTCGCTCGCTAGTGGTTGCCGGAGGCTGGTCGCTGATCGCCAGCCTCGGTTTTGCCCTGTTGTTCCTGCTGGCCGGGCACTTGTTCATCGAAATGCAGACCGATATCCAAAGCGTGCGCGACACCGCGTTCATTTATCTGCCGTACCTCGCCGTGCTGCCATTGATTGCGGTCTGGAGCTATTTACTCGATGGCTTGTTCATCGGCGCCACCCGTGCCCGGGAAATGCGCAACGGCATGCTCATGACCGTGGTTTTTCTCGTGCCGTTCGCATGGCTGCTACAAGGTCTGGGCAATCATGGTCTGTGGATAACGTTTCTGCTGTTCATGGTGCTGCGCAGCCTGACCCTCGGTGCGCAAGCCTGGTGGCTCAAGCGCAACGACGGCTGGTTCAACGGCGTCGCTCACTGAGTCGGCGTGTGTTCGATGAACCCGACCACTTGATCGAGCACCGGTGCCAGTCGCCGCAACGGTCGCGACAGCGTCGCGACCAAGGTGATGTGACTGGGCCGAGAATAGTACAGATCCTGCACCGGCACCCCGGCTTCGCGCAGTTTGCGCGCCAGACCGCCGGTGTTGCGTGTCGGGTTGACCAGGTCATCCTTGCTCGCCGCGATCAGCAGGGCGGGTGGTGCGCCGCGACTGACATGATTGATTGGCTGCGATTGCGGCGGTGAGTCCGGCCAGAAAAACACCGGACGCACCTCGGGATTCTTGATTGGCAGAAAATCGTAGGGCCCGGCCAGGCCGATCCAGCCGCTGAGATCCTTCGGTGACATGCCCACCGCACCGAGCAAGCTGCCATCGAGCGCCAGCATCGCCGCGTTGTAGCCACCCGAACTGTGCCCCATCAGATACAAGCGCTGCGGATTGCCGGAAAACTCGCCAATGTGCGCCCGGGTCCAGGCCACCGCTCGCGCGCCATCCTCAAGAAACAGGGGATAACGCACCTGCGGAAACAACCGATAATCCGCCACGACCGCGACGATGCCGCGAGACGCCAGCGCCTCGCCGACAAAGCCGTAGTCTTCGCGCGCACCGCTGTTCCAGCTGCCACCGTAGAAAAACACCACCACCGGCGCATCCGCCAGCGCCCGACGTGGCACGTACACATCGAGTTTCTGCCGAGGATCGTCGCCATAAGCAATGCCGGCGGTTTTCTCGAACGTGCTGTCCGGGGTCAAGGCATTGAGCAGTTTCACCGGCGAACAGGCGCTCAGCGCCAATAGCACAACAGCGCCGATCAACGCGCTAAACCTTTGCCGAAAAAAAGCTCTCATAGGCGCCAAACCTCATGTCAAACCGGACCATCGCGCCATTGGCGCCGCACATGCTCAAGCCGCTCCTGCTGGGTCAAGCCCTCGGGTGGCGGCACCAATACGGCACGCGGATGCAGCAAGCGTAGCCACAACCAGCCATCGAGCACGGTGCGGTCGCTGAAGCCCAGCGCCAGCCCCTGTTGAACATGGGAGGCCATCGTTATGTAGTCGGTTCCCAGCGATTGGCACCACCGCCAGATGTGCTGTTCCAGCAGGCACGTTTGCAGATGTTCGCGTTGACGCCGGGTGAGGCTTTCTTCGATGTTCAGGGGTTCGACCACCAGTCCGGGATTGCGCAACTGCTGCCAGCCCTGACTGCCGATTGCACGGTCGGCCCAGGTGCCGCCGAACCAGCGCAACTGGCGGATCGGCCCGAGCCAGCGGCTCAATTCGCCGGCATCGCAGGCGTCGAAAAAATAGCTCGCGGTCTGGCGGTTGTAGTAGCTGAGCAAGGCCCGATGATTCAATCCGAACGAGACCGTGAGCATGCGCTGCAAGTGACTCAGCAACACCTGCGCAGGCGCGTTGCTGCTGAGCAACAGCCCACGCCAGGTGTCCGGATCGCTGTGACACAAGGCTGACAACGCGGAGCTGTCGCACAGGTCGACCAATACCGGGCCATGTTCGCTGACCGGCTCGAATTCGGTCCCCTCGAACAGCCAGAAGCGCCGTATTCCGGGAAACGCCTGGCGTAACACCGTCAGCGCCCGCGCAGCATCCGGGCTGTCGAGCAGCAGCCATTGCGCCTTAGGCTCAAGCGCCGCGCCGCTCATGTTGCGCCGCTCTGTTCAAGCGAAGCCATCAACCGACAACTGCACACGGCCTCTGCGCAGTGGCTGAAACTGCCGCCGCCCGGGATCAGGCACAACAGCAACAACGGTTCGCCAGACGCCAGCAACTGCTGCAACCCTTCACTCACCAATTTGTCCGGCAGCGGCAACGGAGGATCATCGGTGATCTGCGCGACGGCCATCGGCGGTTGCAAGACGCCGCTGATCATCGGCTGATCCGGGTCACCTTCAAAGAAGCTCACCACCACCTCGACCCCATCACCCAGTGCCGCCAACGGCGCCTCGGCCAAGGACGGCGCGAGCGGCAGCCAACAGTGACTTGGCGCCGCACCCTCGCCCTGATAGAGCCAGTCGAATTGCACCGCCACCGGCCGCAAACGGTCGGGCTGCGGTTCGTCGACCGTCACCACCCAGGCCCGTTGCAGGCTATGCATGCGCAGCCGTGACGCTGCCGCAACCGCCGCCGGCGACAGCTGCGCAGCGGCAAACAGCCGGTTGGCATAAGGCAGATCGAGGGACGGATCAGCGCAATGTTCAATACGGGTCAACAACCACTGACGATTGCACTCGGCGAAAGGATGGCCGACCAATCGCAGCCAGTGACCGCTGCGCAACGTGGTCAGATCGCTGCGCCCTTCGGCTCGTTGCGCCTGCCGCGAATCCGCCTGCAAAATTTCTTCAAATTGCCAGTGATGCACGGTGGGGGCGACGCGATGGCCGTCATCTACGTCCTGATACAGCGCAGCGCCTGCCAATGGCAACTGCGCCTGATCGTCGCCGAACACCAGGCAATGCCGGTCGCGCCCGTGCTCGAAGAAATAGTGAATCCGCGCCTGCGCACACAGACGCTGCAGCAGTTGCAGATCCGATTCACGGTATTGCGTGCAGAACGTGCGGGCCGGGTAGTCGCCGTGCAGCTCGAAGCGTCGCTGAGCGCCGACAATCCCATGCTCCCTGAGCACTTGCTCGATGATCTGCGGCACCGAACGGCCACTAAAAATGCGTTGACTGATGCGCAGATCGAGGCAACCGAGTTTCGGCCCCAGACGAATCCGGCACAACCTCGAACCGAGCCCGTGTTCATGCTGGACAAGGCTCTGCAATTGCCCGTGCACGCCCTCCCCTGACGGTCCGAAACACAAATACGCGAAACGGTAAAGCAGACCGGCGAGATCCAGTTGCGGATCGTCGATCAACACATCGATTTCGAACGCAAAGGGTTCGCTGATGGCTTCGCTACCGGTAAAGGCCAAGACTTCGAAAGGGTCGGACAGGCCCGCTACATCGAGACGAAACGACGACTCGCAGACTGGATCGAACATAGGCGGATCTCTACAGGAGGGGCGGTCGGGGATTCTCGCCGAGAGCCATGGCCGAGTAGAGAGCTGAAGTACAACTTAGGAAATGACCTACGCGAAAAGCAGACCGGATGACTTTGCTGGCGGGGATAGCCAAGCATTTCGCGAAGATTTTGGGATATATCCCACCGGGTCATCCGAATTTTCCACAGCTTTCGGGAAAATTTCAGACAACCCGGCAAGATAGCAACCTGGCCTCAGGAAGACAGGTAGGAGGAGCGGGTCAGGCCCAGACGCAAGGCATCGAGAAATTGCGTGCGCTCGCTGGCACTGATGCGGGCACTGGCGCATTTGTCGCGGTAGTGAGTCATCAGTTCTTCCGGCGACAAGTGCACGTAACGCAGCATGTCTTCGATGGTGTCGTGGGTCTCGATGCCGGCGTGGTACACGCTGCCATCGGCGTTCTGATAGATGTTCACCGAGTCGGTGTCACCGAACAGGTTGTGCATGTCGCCGAGGATTTCCTGATAGGCGCCGACCAGGAACACGCCCAGCAGGTAGTCTTCGCCTTCGTTCAGACCGTGCACCGGCAGACTGGTCTCGATGCTCTGCTCGTCGACGTACTGGTTGATCTTGCCGTCGGAGTCGCAAGTCAGATCCTGCAGCACCGCGCGGCGCAGCGGTTCTTCGTCGAGACGGTGCAGGGGGATGATCGGCAGCACCTGATCGATCGCCCAGGTGTCCGGCAGGCTCTGGAATACCGAGAAGTTGCAGATGTACTTGTCGGCCAGCTTGTCGTTGAGCTCGTCGAGCACCTGACGGTGCGAACGCTGACGCGCCTTCAACGAGTTGTGCAGGCGACGGCACACGGCGAAGTAGCACTGCTCGGCCAGGGCTTTCTCGGCCAGGGTCAGTTTGCCGTCGGCGTACTGTGCGGCCACATCGCTCATGTAGTGGGTGGCGCGCCAGTAGGTTTCGGTGACCATTTCAATATCGGTCGGACCCAGCAGGTCAACCAGCCACTGCACGGTTTCCGGCAGGTTTTCCTTGTTTTCGATCAGCGGGATTTCGTCGTTGTGTTTCTCGACGTCAGTCACCTGCACCACCAGCATCGCGTGGTGGGCGGTCAGCGAGCGGCCGCTTTCGGAGAAGATGTGCGGGTGCGGCAGGCTCTGCGCGTCGCAGAATTCCTTGAGCATGCCCACAACGACACCGGCGTAATCGTCCATGTCGTAGTTGATCGAACTGGCGTTGCGCGAGTGAGTGCCGTCGTAGTCGACGCCCAGACCGCCACCGACGTCGATGTGATCAACCGGCAGACCAAGGTTGCGCAGCTCGCCGTAGTAGCGGATCGCTTCCTTGAAGCCGTGCTGATAGTCAGCCAGGTTGGCGATTTGCGAACCCATGTGGAAGTGCAGCAGGCGAATGCCCTGATCCAGACCGGCAGCGCGGAAGCGCTCGACTACCGACAGCAACTGCGCCGCCGACAGACCGAACTTGGATTTCTCGCCACCGGTGTCCGCCCATTTCGACGACGCCAGCGACGACAGACGTACGCGCAGACCAACCTGCGGCTTGACCTTCAGCGAGGCGGCTTCTTCGATCACCAGACCGACTTCGGATTCTTTCTCGATCACGATGAACACGTTGTGGCCGAGCTTCTGGCCCATCAGCGCCAGACGGATGAACTCGCGGTCCTTGTAACCGTTGCAGACGATGGTGCCGCCCTTCGGTGCCAGTGCCAGTACGGCCAGCAACTCAGGCTTGGAGCCGGCTTCCAGACCGATGGAAACGTCCTGGGTAGCGATGATGTTCTCGATCACCGCTTCTTGCTGGTTGACCTTGATCGGGTACAGAGCGGTGTACTTGCTCTGGTATTCAAGACGCTCGATGTTCGAATCGAATGCACCGGTCAACTGGCGAACACGGTCTTGCAGGATGTCGGGGAAACGAACCAGCAACGGCAACGACAAACCGCTTTTGCGCAGTTGGTCGACTTGCTCGAACAGGTCGATAGGCGAGCTGCTCGGGCCGTTCGGACGAACTTCGACGCGACCGGCGTCATTGATCGCGAAATACCCGGCCCCCCAATGGCGAATCCCGTAAACACTGCGGCTGTCCGCAACTGTCCATTGGCTGCCATCGTCTTTGCGTGTGCGTCGTACGGACATCGAAGTCCCCTATAAAGAAGTCATAGTGCGTCGCCTGACGTTCAGGCCGGCGCAGTCTAAAGAATGAAAATGACGGTTCGTCAGCGCGGTGGTAGACCGCGCTGACTGCGTGGAGTTTAGAAACCGGTCATGAACAGGCTCTGTGAAAACCATGGAGACGACGCCGGAGCCGAAGATATTCAGAGCCGGATCAAGCCGCAGGTGGTTTTCACAGAGGCTGCTAGCCGCCGGACTTCTTCGCTTTGAAACCGTGCTTGATCAGTTCTGCCAAGAGTAGCTCGACATGATCGCCCTGGATTTCGATGATCCCGTCCTTCAACGCGCCGCCGGTGCCGCAACGTTTCTTCAACGTTGTCGCCAACTCTTTGAGCGCGTCTTCGGCCAGTGGTACACCGGTGATGGTGGTCACCGTCTTGCCGCCACGGCCCTTGCTCTCGCGACGCACGCGGGCAATGCCGTCGCCGGCCGGGATCACGGTTTGTTTGCAGATACAGGCGTCCACCGGCTTACTGCATTCCGGGCAATGACGACCTGCGTCGGTGGAAAATACCAGGCCACCTAAGGCGGCGAAGGATGCGGCTTTTTTGGCCACCGGCAATCCTCTTGGGAGGACAAAGACTGATCGCGACCTTGGGCAAGGTCATCGACCGCGAAGCCCCACTCAGGCAGGGGCAGCGCTACTGCACCGGTTCTTCAATAAAAGCAGGCCGGTGCAGCTTGAAAAGGTCGCGCAGTGTAACGGCAAAAAACCTAAATGCTAAGTGCCAATCGGCGCCAATTTATGTGTTCTTTGCGACGTCGCTTTGCTGAGCCTTGAGATAGCGCTTCAACGCTGCCAGAGAGTCCGGGCAGTAAGGCTTTTGCTCGATTTCAAGCAGCACTTGTTCGACCGGAATGAAGCGCGCTTCCAGGACTTCTTCCGGCTGCAGTTTCAACGGACCGTCCCAGACTGCGGAAAATGCCGAGCACCACAGGCGATTGCCGGTGTCCTCGAAGTAGAAATGGTCGTGAGCGGTGAGCGCTACGCCACTCACACCCAGCTCCTCTTCCAGCTCACGGGCTGCCGATTCGGCGTAAGTCTCGTTCGCCTGGACCATGCCGCCCGCCGCCACGTCCCAGTAACCGGGGTAGATCGCCTTGCTCAAGGTGCGCCGGTGCACGCAAAGCTCACCGGCGGAATTGAACAGCATGATGTAAGTGCCACGGCCGATCAGCCCGCGCTCGCGCAAATCGGCCCGTACCAAGGCGCCGAGCAGGTTGTCCTGCTCGTCGACCCAGGCGATCTGTTCGGCATCGGAGGCGGCGCGGTGGGCCGCCTCTTTGGCGCTATCGACCATGGCTCAGCCCTGATTGAGCAGTTGGCGCAGATCGATCACTGCGGCGTTGGCTCGGGAAATATAGTTGGCCATGACCAGCGAGTGGTTGGCCAGCACACCGAAGCCGCTGCCATTGAGGATCATCGGGCTCCAGACCGGCTCTTGCGAAGCTTCGAGTTCACGGATGATCTGACGCACGCTGACCGTGGCGTTCTTCTTCGCCAGCACATCGGCGAAGTCGACTTCGATGGCACGCAGCAAGTGCGACAGTGCCCAGGCCTGACCGCGTGCTTCGTAGAACACGTTGTCGATCTGCATCCACGGGGTCTCGACGACTTCTTCATCAACCTGCGGCACTTCGCCGACTGCCGGGACTTCGGTTTTCAGCGCGGTGTTGAGTTTGACGCGACCGACGCTGGCCGAAAGACGTTGCGACAGCGAACCAAGACGGGTACCGACGTCGCCCAGCCAGTTGTTGAGGTTGTCGGCGCGCGCATAGAACAGCGCGTTTTTCTGGGTTGGATCAGACAGACGTGCCTGATAGCGGCTCAGAGAATTGATGCCTTCCTGATATTCCGATTCGCTGGACGGCAGGATCCAGCTCTTGTTGTCGAAGTTGAAGCGCGGTTCGGCCTTGGCCAGATCGGCATCTTCCGCCGACTGCGATTGCGAACGGGCGAAATCCTTGCGCAGTGCACGGGTCAGGTCACGCACCTGCACCAGCACGCCGTATTCCCAGCTCGGCGTGTTGTCCATCCACAGGCCCGGCGGGAAGCGGTCGTTGGAGATGTAGCCGCCCGGCTTGTCGAGCAATGTGCCGGCGACGGTCTTCAAGGTTTCGACCGTGGTGTAACCGACTACCATTTGCTTGCCTTCTTTTTCAGCGGCCGCCTGGGCGTTTTGCGCCACCGGAAACAGCGCCGGCTCCTGGCTCCAGTACCAGCCCAGGCCAATGGTCACCAGCAGATAAATACCGATGAGCGTAGCCAGCGCGCGGCTGAACAGCAGCCCACCGACATAGCTGCGGGTGGCCGACTTGGGCTCGGCGGCACGTTCAGGCGCGCTGCCCGCGCGGTTTTTCCAGTCCAGCATGGCGATATCCTTTCAATCACTTGAGTTCATCGGTTCGACCACAACCATACAACAACGTGCCAAGGCCGGGCACCCGCGCTTAAAGATAAGCAGCAAATCGCGCAGGTCGCTGGTGCATCTGTCAGATCTAAGGGAATCCCTGATGCCACCTCCCCTATGACTCCTTCGCAGCGCATTGATAACCCTCGAAAAGCGCATTCACCACGATGATGTCAGCGGCGCAGAAATTCAACGAATTGCCGGCCTGTTCGCTGCTATCCCCAATGCGTACGGGGACTTGACCGACGAAGAGGTCAAAAACAAAACCACTCGGTCAGAAACTGAATAGTGACGCATTGCAGATTATTGACGTGCGACACTCGTCTAAGGGAAAAGAGGTGCTAGCATAGAGCCACCAGTCGATCTCAGCATGCACCCTAACTAGTAGTCAGGATATGACCGAGCCAGAAGACCCCAGCCGTGAGCGTCTCAAGCACCACTTTGCCCAGCGGGTAATTCATCAGGCACGTCAGATTCTTGAGATATGGCAGCGCCTGCAACGCAGTGAATGGTCCACCGTCGACCTCGCCGAACTGAGCGAGGCCAACTTGCGCCTGCTGCGTTTTGCCGAGCGTTTCGAACAGCCCGAGCATACCCAGCTCGCGCGCCATATCAGTCAGTCGCTGGAAGCGGTGGACGCTAATCGCGGACGCCTGAGCAGCGGCCTGATCACTGACCTCAATCGCTTGATGCAGCGCCTGTCGCGCACCGGCCTGCGCCATGGCGATCAACTCGACCAGACGTTCCTGCCGCCATTGCGCAAGCCGATCTACGTGATGTTGCAGGATCACGACCGCGCCGAGCGCTTGGCCAAGCAACTGGAGTTTTTCGGTTTGACCGCGCAGGCGCTGGACAGCGTCGCGGCGTTTCGCTCCTCGATGGTCGAACGCTTGCCAGCGGCGATCGTCATGGACGTCGACTTCAGCGGCCCCGGCATCGGCCTGAAACTGGCCGCCGAAGCCCAGGTAGGTCTGGACGAACCGCTGCCGCTGCTGTTTTTCAGCCTGCACGAAACCGACACGCCGACACGCCTCGCCGCTGTACGCGCCGGTGGTCAGGAATTCCTCACCGGCACCCTCGAAGCGTCGAGCCTGCTGGAAAAGATCGAAGTCCTCACCTGCGTCGCCCAGTACGAACCCTATAAAGTGCTGATCATCGACGATTCGCGTGCGCAGGCCTTGCACACCGAGCGCCTGCTCAACAGTGCCGGGATCGTCACCCGCACGCTGATCGAACCGATTCAGGCGATGGCGGAGCTGGCGGATTTCCAGCCGGACCTGATCATCCTCGACATGTACATGCCGGCCTGCACCGGCACCGAACTGGCCAAAGTCATCCGCCACAACGACCGCTACGTCAGCGTGCCGATCATTTACCTGTCGGCCGAGGACGATCTGGACAAGCAGCTCGACGCCATGAGCGAGGGCGGCGACGACTTCCTGACCAAACCGATCAAGCCACGGCATCTGATCACGACGGTGCGCAACCGCGCCGCCCGCGCGCGCAATCTCAAGGCGCGCATGGTCCGCGACAGCCTCACGGGGTTGTACAACCACACGCATATCCTGCAATTGCTTGAAGACTGCTCGTTCCGCGCCCGCCGCGAAAACAAGCCGCTGAGCTTTGCCATGCTCGACATCGACCACTTCAAACGGGTCAACGACAGCCACGGCCACCCGATGGGCGACCGCGTGATCAAGAGCCTGGCGCTGTTCCTCAAGCAACGTTTGCGCAAGACCGATTTCATTGGTCGTTACGGCGGCGAAGAGTTCGCCATCGTCATGCCCGACACCGATATCGAGGCGGCGCACAAAGTGCTCGACGAGATCCGCCAGCGCTTCGCCGAAATCCATTACCCGGCACAGCCGCAGGACTTGTGGTGCACTTTCAGCGCTGGCGTGGTGGAAATGCGCGACGACTCTGACAGCCTGATGATGGCCAGCCAGGCCGACGAGGCGCTGTACCGCGCCAAGGGTGAAGGGCGCAATCGGGTGCAGACCGCGCGGGACTCAAAGCAAAGTGCCACTTTTTCATCGGAATCCACCGATTCGGTCATAACCCTGTAACAGAACCGCAATAAATTCAGGCGCTTACCATTTCTGCCGTTGGTAGCCGTCATGCGCCTGAAGTTGCTCACCAATCTCAATACGCTGCTGCTGGTCGCCGTGTGCCTCGCACTTGGCGCCACGCTGTGGTGGTCACAAAAAGCCCTGGAACGCCCATATCTGCTGATGGAGCGTTATCTGGGGCTGTCGCAGCGGTTTCAGAACGAGGTGGCGCGCAACGTCGAGGACTACCTCGCCAATGGCGACGCCCTACGCCTGAGCAGCGCCACCCAGGCCATCGAGGGCTTGCAGAAAGAACTCGCTGAACTGCCGCCAGCGCTCGCCGACAGCCTGCGCCCGAGCCTGACCGGCCTTGAAGAATTCAGCAAAACCGACCTGCTCGCCGCCGGCAAACTGGCCGGTGATCCGCAAGCCTTGCTGTTGCAGGCCGAGCGCGAATTGAGTGCCAGCCTCGAGCAGCTCAGCACCTATGCCAATGGCAACGCGACGTACCTGACGCCACTGCTCGCCGCTTCGCAGCACTTGGGCAAACTGTCGCTGGCGCGAGACAAACTGGTCAGCAGCGGACGCAGTGAACTGGCCGCCGACGTTGAGCGCGAGGTCAGCAATATCCGCGCGCAGGCGCATGTGATCGATGCCCTGCCCTTGCTCGGAGTGGTCACCAGCACTGAATCGAGCAGCGATGATTTCGCCGCCATGATGGGAATCGAAAGCACCGAAAAAGCCGTTGCCGAAGATGCCGGCGTGGGCCTCAAACGTGAACTCAACAGCCTGCTTGGCCGCTACCCCGCTGAACTTGCACGCACTCGCGATCAGATCCAGAAACGCGCCGACCTCAGCGCCGCCACCCATCAGAAAATCGCCGCCGTACAGCAGGCCATCGCCGGCCTGGAACCGGTAGTGCGTGCGCAACATGGGCAGATTCAATCAGAAGTGCGACTGATGCAGGGCGTGATGATCGGCCTCATTCTGCTGATCGCGTTGCTGATCGATACCTTGCAGCGCCGGCTCTCGCGCACCCTGACCAATCTGGCGCCGGCACTGTCGACCTGGGCCGAAGGCGATTTCAGTCGCGACATTCATCTGGGCAAGACCAACCGCGAATTGCACGACATCGAAGCCTCGCTGAACCGCTTGCGTGCCTATCTGGTGGATCTGGTCGCAACCATTCGTGGCAATGCCGAGCAAGTGGCGGGCAGCAGCCGGACCCTCGCCGAATTGAGCAACGACTTGCACAGCGGCGCCGAGCATCAGGCCGGTGACACCGCACTGATTCGCGATTCTTTGGGTGAACTGGAAGCGACCATCCAGCAGGTGGCCGGCGATGCGCGGCAGGCGGCGGATGCCAGTCGCCATGCGGGGCTGGCCGTCGAACACGGTCAAACCGTCATCGGCCAGAGCCTGACCGGGCTGCACGCCCTGGTTGGTGAAGTGCAGGGCAATGCGGAGATGATCGAACATCTGGCCGAGGAGTCGGCGACCATCGGCGGCGTGCTGACGGTGATTCGCTCGATTGCCGACCAGACCAACCTGCTGGCATTGAACGCGGCGATTGAAGCGGCACGGGCCGGGGAAATGGGTCGCGGTTTTGCCGTGGTGGCCGAGGAAGTGCGCTCGCTGGCGCAGCGTACGGCCGGGGCGACGGCGGAGATTCAAACCCTGATTGCCGGCCTGCAAAGCGCCGCCCGGCAATCGGTTGAAGGTATGCGCGCGCAGGTCGAACACGCCGAAGCCACGGCCAATCAGGCGCAAGCGGCTGACGGGGCGCTGGATAAAATCGTCGGTGCGATCCAGACCATTTCCGACACGGCGATCCGCATTGCCGATATCACCGCCCAGCAAAGTGGCGCGGTCAGCGAGATTCGTGATCACAGCGAGCGGATTCATCAGTTGGGTGGGGATAACTTGCTGCGTATCGGCCGTGGGCGCGAACAGGGCGAGAACCTGCTGGTGCTAGGCGGCCAGCTTCATACCGCCGTCCAGGCGTTCCGCGTCTGAAAATCGCTATCGCGAGCAGGCTCACTCCCACATTGAAATACATAACCCTGCGGGAGCGGGCTTGCCCGCGAAGGCGTCGGTCCGTACACCACAAATGACCGGATCAAATCACACGGTCACATATTTTGCGCAAACATCGGCTATCGTGCTGGCTATTGCATAGAACTGGACAGTCACAAAGTCTTTGCGGCATAGTCGCCGGGTTCTGACGACTGCTCATTCATCACAAGGACTACGCAGATGGCAACCCTACTGGTGCTGCACGGCCCCAACCTGAACCTGCTTGGCACCCGCGAACCGGGCACCTATGGGTCGACGACCCTGGCGCAGATCAATCAGGATCTGGAGCGCCGCGCCCGTGAAGCCGGCCATCATCTGCTGTATCTGCAAAGCAATGCCGAGTACGAATTGATCGACCGCATCCACGCCGCACGCGGCGAGGGAGTGGATTTCATCCTGATCAATCCAGCCGCATTTACACATACAAGTGTTGCATTACGTGACGCGTTGCTGGGAGTGAGCATCCCATTCATCGAAGTGCATTTGTCCAACGTGCACAAACGCGAACCTTTCCGCCATCACTCTTACTTCTCCGATGTAGCGGTGGGAGTGATCTGCGGCCTTGGCGCCAGCGGTTACCGACTGGCCCTGGAGGCTGCACTAGAACAGCTTGAAACACAGGCAACGGCTTGAACTACAAGCGTTAAACGCCCCTGACCGACCCTTGGGAGTTGATGATTCATGGATATCCGTAAAGTTAAGAAACTGATCGAATTGCTGGAAGAGTCCGGCATCGACGAGCTCGAGATCAAGGAAGGCGAAGAGTCCGTACGCATCAGCCGTCACAGCAAGACGCCGGCTCAGCAGTACTACGCGCCGGCTCCGATGCAAGCACCGGCCGCTGCACCTGCCGCCGCTGCTGCTCCGGTCGCTGCTGCAGCCCCGGCTGCCGCTGCTGCTCCAGCGCTGAACGGCACTGTTGCCCGTTCGCCGATGGTCGGCACTTTCTACCGTAAATCTTCGCCAACCTCGCCGTCCTTCGTTGAAGTCGGCCAGACCGTGAAGAAAGGCGACACTCTGTGCATCGTCGAAGCCATGAAGATGATGAACCACATCGAAGCTGAAACCAGCGGTGTGATCGAGTCCATCCTCGTCGAAGACGGCCAGCCGGTTGAGTACGACCAACCGCTGTTCACCATCGTTTGAACTGCGGAGAGCCTTTGATGACTGCGAAGTTGGAAAAAGTTCTGATCGCTAACCGCGGTGAGATCGCCCTGCGGATTCTGCGTGCCTGCAAAGAGATGGGCATCAAGACCGTCGCCGTTTACTCCAAGGCCGACAAAGAGCTGATGCACCTGGGTCTGGCAGACGAATCCGTCTGCATCGGCCCGGCTTCTGCCGCGCACTCTTACCTGCACATCCCGGCAATCATTGCGGCGGCTGAAGTGACTGGCGCTACCGCCATTCACCCAGGCTACGGTTTCCTCGCGGAAAACGCCGACTTTGCCGAGCAGGTCGAGAACTCTGGCTTCGCCTTCATCGGCCCGAAAGCCGACACCATTCGCCTGATGGGCGACAAGGTATCGGCCAAGCACGCGATGATCGAAGCCGGCGTGCCAACCGTTCCAGGTTCTGACGGCCCGCTGCCGGAAGACGAAGAAGCGGCGCTGCGCATCGGTCGTGAAGTCGGCTACCCGGTGATCATCAAAGCCGCTGGCGGCGGTGGTGGTCGCGGCATGCGTGTGGTGCACAAGGAAGAAGACCTGATCGCCTCGGCGAAACTGACCCGCTCCGAAGCTGGCGCGGCGTTCGGCAACCCGATGGTCTATCTGGAAAAATTCCTGACCAACCCGCGCCACGTCGAAGTGCAAGTGCTGTCCGACGGCCAGGGCCACGCCATCCATCTGGGCGACCGCGATTGCTCGCTGCAACGTCGTCACCAGAAGGTTCTCGAAGAAGCACCGGCACCGGGCATCGACGAGAAAGCTCGCCAGGAAGTTCTGGCTCGCTGCGTCAAAGCGTGCATCGACATCGGCTACCGTGGCGCCGGCACTTTCGAGTTCCTGTACGAGAACGGCCGTTTCTACTTCATCGAAATGAACACCCGTGTTCAGGTGGAGCACCCGGTTTCGGAAATGGTCACCGGTATCGACATCGTCAAGGAGATGCTCAGCATCGCCGCTGGCAACAAGCTGTCGTTCACGCAGGATGACGTGGTTATCCGCGGTCACTCGCTGGAATGCCGGATCAACGCTGAAGACCCGAAAACCTTCATGCCGAGCCCGGGTACGGTCAAGCATTTCCACGCCCCAGGCGGCAACGGCGTTCGCGTCGATTCGCACCTGTACAGCGGTTATGCGGTTCCGCCGAACTACGACTCGCTGATCGGCAAGCTGATCACTTACGGCGCTACCCGCGACGAAGCCATGGCCCGCATGCGCAATGCCCTGGACGAAATCGTGGTTGACGGGATCAAGACCAACATCCCGCTGCACCGTGATCTGGTTCGTGATGAAGGCTTCTGCAAAGGCGGAGTCAACATCCACTACCTGGAACACAAGCTGGCCAGCGAACACTGATCAGCCCTGTGTAACACCCGAAAAGGCCGCGTACTGCGGCCTTTTCTCATTCTGCAAGGACGCAAAACATGACATTGAAAACCCGTTGCCAATCGATCGGCAGCGCCTTCGGCGAAGCCATGACCTGCCTGGCCCTGGCGTTACGCTCCAGCCTGCGCCCCGGCATTGTGATGCGCTCTAGCCTCCTGTGCCTGCTGGCCTTCGGCCTGTGGAGCTGGCTCTTCTACAACCACTTTGAATTGATCAGCATCGCTTCAGGCTACCTCTCCTTGTTCATCGTCGGTGGCGGCGCGGTGCTGGGTTTTATCCCCACCGGTGGCGGCCTGGGACTTGGCGGTGTAGGGGCCGGGGGCGGTTTTACCGGGGTCGCCAGCGGCGCCGGCGTCCTTGGCATGCTGTTGATCTATGCCGCCCTGCTGACACTGGCCGTGATTGTCTTGTTGTATCTCAGCCTGATTGTGCTGAGCATCCGCCTGGCCTTGCGCTGGGTGTTGATGGGCAGCCTGCGCCAACGTGCCCTGCAGCAATACCCACACCTGACTCAGCAGACTCGCGGCTCTGCGAAGCTGCTCAGCGGCGCACGCTACTTCGTCGCCCCGTGGCTGGGCCTGGGGATCGGCCCTCTTGTGTGTCTGTTGGTTCCCGTCATCAACGGTGCATTGCTGATCGTACTGCTGGCCTATCTGAACGTACGCTTCCTCACCGCCCCCGCACTCTCCGGCATCGCCAGTGGCAGCGAACAACTGCAAGCCGTCCGACAACAACGAGGCGCCATGATTTTCTTCGGCCTGCTAATCTTCCTCATCGCACTGGTGCCCGTCCTCAATCTGCTGGTCCCGGCGCTACTCGGTGCAGGTTCTTGCCATCTGGCCTATCGAGGGATGGAGCGCGCGCAAAGCCCGGCTGGCGCGGTCTGCGCACCTCAAGTAAGCTTGCCGCCCCTGTAAAGGTCCATTTTTCAGCGTCTTCGAGGTTCCACAATGCCCTGGTTACAAGTCCGTCTCGCCATCACTCCGCAACAGGCCGAGACCTACGAAGACGCGCTGCTTGAAGTCGGCGCCGTATCCGTGACCTTCATGGACGCCGAAGACCAGCCGATCTTCGAGCCGGAACTCAATACCACCCCGCTGTGGAAGCACACGCACCTGCTGGCGCTGTTCGAGGGCGGTACCGAGCCTGCGCCGGTCCTGGCCCATCTGGAACTGCTGACCGGCAGCCCGCTGCCCGAGCATCACAGCGAAGTCATCGAAGACCAGGACTGGGAACGCAGCTGGATGGACGGTTTCCAGCCGATGCGTTTCGGCCAGCGCCTGTGGATCGTGCCGAGCTGGCACGCCGCGCCTGAGCCCGACGCGGTGAACCTGCTGCTGGATCCGGGTCTGGCGTTCGGCACCGGCACTCATCCGACCACCGCGCTGTGCCTGGAATGGCTCGACGGTCAGGACCTGAAAGGCTGCAACGTGCTCGACTTCGGTTGCGGCTCGGGGATTCTGGCGATTGCCGCCCTGCTGCTCGGCGCCAAGGAAGCCGTCGGTACCGACATCGACGTGCAGGCACTGGAAGCTTCACGCGATAACGCCGGGCGCAACAACATCGCCGACGAGCTGTTCCCGCTGTACCTGCCGGAAGATCTGCCGCAGGTTCAGGCCGATGTGCTGGTTGCCAACATTCTGGCCGGCCCGCTGGTTTCACTGGCGCCGCAATTGACCAGCCTGGTCAAGTCCGGTGGACGCCTGGCCCTGTCGGGCATCCTCGCCGAACAAGGTGAAGAAGTCGCGGCCGCGTACGCCCAGGACTTCGATCTCGACCCGATCGCCAATCGCGATGGCTGGGTGCGCATCACCGGCCGTCGGCGCTAGAATGGCCGACTGCATAATCCGGATCGCCGCATGACCGACAGTTTCGTCACCCAGTGCCCGCATTGCCAAACCAGTTTCCGCGTCAGCCATGCTCAATTGAGCGTGGCCCGCGGGGTGGTTCGTTGCGGCTCCTGCCTGCAAGTGTTCAACGCCGCCAAACAGCTGCTTGAGCAACACGCCGGCAAGGACGCGGTGACGCCGGTCGCCCCCTCAATTGTCGAGCCGACGCCGGTTGCACCGCCGCCGGTGGTGGAATCGCCCACTGTCGTAGAGCCACCCGCGCCGCGCGCCATCAGCCAAAAGCAGTGGAGCGCCTCGGAGCTGGATCTCGACAGCCTCGATCTGGACGAAGAACTCGCCCGGCTCGAACAACGGGAAATTCAGCCGACCACCGAATTCGGTCGCCCACGTGAAGACGCCTTGAGCGCCCGCCGTGACAGCGCCGAAGCCGATGAAACCGAGTGGCGCGACAGTCTGTTCAGCGCACGCGACGATGAGCATCTGCCCGAGGCCGAGCCAGAAGCCGAACCCGAGATCGTTGAACCCGAGCCGGCAAAAAGTACGCGCACCGAACCTTCGCTGTCGCTGGAACCGGTGGATCTGGATGACGAGCCAGCCATTCCGCAACTGCGCCTGCACGATCCGATCGATCCGAATGCCCGCCGCGAACACCTGTCGGCCAGCGACGAAGTCGACGACGACCTGCCTTCGATCGAACCGCCACGCAAAAAACGCGAGCGCGCAGAACCCGGCGTGCGCGCCGAAGTCCTGCAAGACCTGACCGACGATCCGCTGCAACTGGACTGGCAAAAACGCCGTTCGCCGTGGGGCCGCCGCCTGCTCTGGCTGTTATTGGTGCTGATTGCAGCGTTCGGCCTGGCGGCTCAGTACATTGCCTACCATTTCGATGAACTGGCGCGACAGGATCAGTACCGCCCATGGTTCCAGCAAGTCTGCCCGCAGATCGGTTGCACGGTGCCGTCCAAGGTCGACATCGCCAGAATCAAGAGCAGCAATCTGGTGGTGCGCAGTCATCCGGAGTTCAGCGGCGCGCTGGTGGTCGATGCGATCATCTATAACCGCGCAACTTTCTCGCAACCGTTTCCACTGCTGGAACTACGCTTCGCCGACCTCAACGGCCACTTGATCGCCAGTCGTCGCTTCAAACCCGGCGAATACCTCAGTGGCGATCTCGAAGGTCTGGCGGAGATGCCGCCGCAGACACCGATTCACATCGCGCTGGATATTCTTGATCCAGGCCAGAAAGCGGTGAATTACAGCCTCAGTTTTCACTCGCCCGAGTGAATCGCTTCACGCTTTTCAATTGACGGCAATTTTCTGACTTCGCGTGGCGCAACCAAACCGCTGGCGATAACAGAATAACTGTTCAGATTTTGTTCAATTCAGCCTTTATCCAGTCATCGAGAGCGGGTATCATGCCAACCCTTTTTCGAACTCTCATGATCCGGCCCCACTTCAGGGAAGTCCTATGTCGGCGGTACGCATCGGCCCATATACATTGCAGAACGGCTTGATTCTCGCCCCGATGGCGGGCGTCACCGATCAGCCCTTTCGTCAGCTGTGCAAGCGTCTGGGCGCAGGGCTTGTAGTCTCGGAAATGGTCACCAGTGACATGAGCCTGTGGAATACCCGCAAGTCGCGCATGCGCATGATCCACGAAGGCGATCCCGAGCCACGCTCGGTACAGATTGCCGGTGGCGACGCGCAGATGCTGGCGGATGCGGCCCGGGCCAACGTCGAACTGGGCGCACAGATTATTGATATCAACATGGGTTGCCCGGCCAAAAAGGTCTGCAACAAGGCTGCCGGCTCCGCGTTGTTGAAGGATGAAGCACTGGTGACCGAGATCCTGCAGGCCGTGGTGGCTGCGGTTGATGTGCCGGTCACCCTGAAGATCCGCACGGGCTGGGATCGCGACAACAAGAACGGCCTGACCGTGGCGAAGATCGCCGAACAGGCCGGGATCACCGCGCTGGCAGTGCATGGCCGCACGCGCGCCGATCTGTACACCGGTGAAGCCGAGTACGACACGATTGCCGCGATCAAGCAGGCCGTGTCGATGCCGGTGTTTGCCAATGGCGATATCGATTCGCCGGAGAAGGCCCGCTACGTGCTCGACGCGACCGGTGCCGATGGCCTGTTGATAGGCCGAGCCGCCCAGGGGCGGCCATGGATTTTTCGCGAGATCGATCACTTCCTGCGTACCGGCGAGAAATTGCCGGCACCGGAGCTGATCGAGGTGGAACGCATTCTGCTAGAGCATCTGGCCGCACTTCACGCTTTTTATGGGGACGTGATGGGCGTGCGCATTGCTCGAAAGCATGTGGGCTGGTATCTCGCAACCTTGCCGGGCGCCAGGGAGTTTCGCGCCCGTTTCAATCGTTTGGATGGTACGGAAACACAATGCGCCAATGTTCGGGAGTTCTTCGCCGAGCATTACAAGAGCCTGACAGGGGACGATGAAGGGGTGGCCGCATGACGATGATGACCGAGACTTTAGTGAGTGGAACAACACCCGTGAGCGACAACGTGAATTTGAAACAGCACCTCAACACCCCGAGCGAAGAAGGCCAGACCCTTCGCGGGAGTGTCGAGAAGGCGCTGCACAATTATTTCGCCCACCTTGAGGGCGCGTCCGTCACGGACGTGTACAACCTGGTGCTCTCCGAAGTCGAGGCTCCCCTGCTCGAAAGCGTGATGAACTACGTCAAGGGCAACCAGACCAAGGCCAGTGAACTGCTGGGACTCAACCGCGGCACGCTGCGCAAGAAACTCAAGCAGTACGATCTGCTGTAAGCATTCAATCAAACCAGAAAGGCGCCCGCGTAAAACCGGTCGCCTTTTTTGCTGACTTCCTTTGCTTTTGATGGAAATTGAGATGACCGACCAGACTACCCGCCTGCCGATCCGCCGCGCCTTGATCAGCGTTTCCGACAAGACCGGGATCCTCGAATTCGCCAAGGAGCTTGAAGCTCTGGGCGTCGAGATCCTCTCCACCGGCGGAACGTTCAAGCTGCTGCGCGACAACGGCGTTGCCGCAGTGGAAGTCGCGGACTACACCGGCTTCGCGGAAATGATGGACGGCCGGGTGAAAACCCTGCACCCGAAAATCCACGGCGGGATCCTCGGTCGTCGCGGTATCGACGACGCAATCATGAACGAACACGGCATCAAGCCGATCGATCTGGTGGCGGTCAACCTGTACCCGTTCGAAGCCACCATCAACAAGCCAGGCTGCGACCTGCCGACCGCCATCGAGAATATCGACATCGGCGGCCCGACCATGGTCCGTTCGGCGGCGAAAAACCATAAAGACGTGGCCATCGTGGTGAATGCCAGCGATTACGCCAACGTTTTGGAAAACCTCAAGGCCGGTGGCCTGACCTACGCTCAGCGTTTCGACCTGATGCTCAAGGCGTTCGAACACACTGCCGCCTACGACGGCATGATCGCCAACTACATGGGCACCGTGAACCAGGCTGCCGAGACACTCAGCACCGAAGGCCGCAGCGAATTCCCGCGCACCTTCAACAGCCAGTTCATCAAGGCGCAGGAAATGCGTTAC
The DNA here is from genome assembly GCF_018326005.1 of Pseudomonas sp. Seg1. Lineage (NCBI taxonomy): Bacteria > Pseudomonadati > Pseudomonadota > Gammaproteobacteria > Pseudomonadales > Pseudomonadaceae > Pseudomonas > Pseudomonas sp. Seg1. Next base: position 784,001 of record NZ_AP021903.1, on the reverse strand, counting down.
GGCGAGAACCCGCACCAGAGCGCGGCGTTCTATGTTGAGGCCAAGCCTGCCGAAGTCGGTATCGCCACCGCGACCCAGCTGCAAGGCAAAGAACTGTCGTACAACAACGTGGCCGACACCGACGCCGCGCTGGAATGCGTGAAGAGCTTCGTCAAACCGGCCTGCGTGATCGTCAAGCACGCCAACCCGTGCGGCGTGGCCGTGAGCCCGGACGCTGAAGGCGGCATTCGTCAGGCCTACGAACTGGCTTACGCCACCGACACCGAGTCGGCATTCGGCGGCATCATCGCCTTCAACCGTGAACTGGATGCCGAGACCGCCAAGGCGATCGTCGAGCGTCAGTTCGTTGAAGTGATCATCGCCCCGAGCGTCAGCGAAGAAGCTCGCGCCATTGTCGCGGCCAAAGCCAACGTACGCCTGCTGGCCTGCGGCGAGTGGTCGGCTGACCGCGCAGCGGCCTGGGACTACAAGCGTGTCAACGGTGGCCTGCTGGTGCAGAGCCGTGACATCGGCATGATCGGCAGCGAAGACCTGAAAGTCGTGACCAAGCGTGCACCGACCGAGCAGGAAATCAACGACCTGATCTTCGCCTGGAAAGTCGCCAAGTACGTTAAATCCAACGCCATCGTCTACGCCAAGAACCGTCAGACCATCGGTGTCGGCGCCGGCCAGATGAGCCGCGTAAACTCGGCGCGTATTGCCGCGATCAAAGCTGAGCACGCCGGCCTGCAAGTTGCCGGTTCGGTGATGGCGTCGGATGCGTTCTTCCCGTTCCGCGACGGCCTCGACAACGCAGCCAAGGTGGGTATCACTGCGGTGATCCAGCCGGGCGGCTCGATGCGTGATGCTGAAGTGATTGCTGCTGCTGATGAGGCCGGCATTGCCATGGTATTCACCGGCATGCGCCACTTCCGTCACTGATTCAACTCGATCCAAATGTGGGAGCTGGCTTGCCAGCGATAGCATCCCCTCGGTCTGACTGATGAACCGAGTCGCCTGCATCGCTGGCAAGCCAGCTCCCACAGAAAAGCAGCTTCAATGCTGCCTCCAGAATTAGCGTCATCCGAGGTTTTTGAAATGAATGTTTTGATCATTGGCAGCGGTGGCCGTGAACACGCCCTGGCCTGGAAAGTGGCTCAGGATCCGCGCGTGCAGAAGGTTTTTGTCGCGCCGGGCAACGCCGGTACTGCGATTGAAGCCAAGTGCGAGAACGTCGCCATCGACGTGCTGGCCCTCGAGCAGCTCGCAGACTTCGCCGAGAAAAACGTTTCCCTGACCATCGTCGGCCCGGAAGTGCCGCTGGTCGCTGGCGTCGTTGATCTGTTCCGCTCCCGTGGCCTGGACTGCTTCGGCCCGACCGCCGGTGCTGCGCAGCTGGAAGGCTCGAAAGCCTTCACCAAAGACTTCCTCGCACGCCACAAGATCCCGACCGCCGACTACCAGAACTTCACCGAGATCGAGCCGGCCCTGGCTTATCTGCGTGAAAAAGGCGCGCCGATCGTGATCAAGGCCGACGGCCTGGCTGCCGGTAAAGGCGTGATCGTCGCCATGACCCTGACTGAAGCCGAAGACGCGGTACGCGACATGCTCGCCGGCAACGCTTTCGGTGACGCCGGTTCGCGTGTGGTGATCGAAGAGTTCCTCGACGGTGAAGAAGCTTCATTCATCGTCATGGTCGACGGCAAAAACGTTCTGCCGATGGCCACCAGCCAGGACCACAAACGTGTTGGCGACGGCGACAGCGGCCCGAACACTGGCGGCATGGGTGCTTACTCCCCTGCCCCGGTGGTCACCGCCGACGTGCACAAACGCGTGATGGATCTGGTGATCTGGCCGACCGTGCGCGGCATGGCTGAAGAAGGCAACGTCTACACCGGCTTCCTCTACGCAGGTCTGATGATCGACAAGGCCGGTAACCCGAAAGTCATCGAGTTCAACTGCCGTTTCGGTGACCCGGAAACCCAACCGGTGATGCTGCGCCTGCAATCGAGCCTGGTGCTGCTGGTTGAAGCTGCACTGGCGCAGGCGCTGGACAAGGTTGAAGCGCAGTGGGATCCGCGTCCAAGCGTCGGCATCGTGCTGGCCGCTGGCGGCTACCCGGGCGACTACGCCAAAGGCGCGGCGATCAATGGTCTGGAGGCTGCGGCCAGCCTGGAAGGCAAAGTCTTCCACGCCGGCACTGCGCTGAAGGACGGTCAGGTTGTCACCGCCGGTGGCCGCGTGCTTTGCGCCACTGCCATGGGCGCCAGCGTCAGCGACGCGCAACAGCAGGCGTACAAGCTGGCAGCGGCCATCGACTGGGAAGGCTGCTTCTATCGCAAGGACATTGGCTACCGCGCCATTGCCCGTGAACGTGGCGAAACCCAGGAATAAGCTGCACACCAAGTCCGGCGAAGGATGCCCTTCCTCGCCGGGCTGTTCCGCCGTCGCGCATCGTTATATTCTGGCATCAACCTACGAAGGGATTTCGCCGTGCGCTGGCTCAGGATTGCCATAAGCTTCACCGTCACGCTGCTGACCTTGCTCTGCATGCTTCCGGCCCAGGCCGCGCAAGGCAGTGGCTGGTCGGTATTGCTTGATGATCAGGGCAATCTGCAATTAAGCGACATCCGTTCCGCTCGCTACACCAATCAATTCAGCCCCATCGACCTTGACCGCCTCACCGCGGCCGAGCCCGATGGCGCCTTGTGGCTGCGCTTCCGGCTGGCGCCGGGCAAGCACGAACAAGTGCTGCGCGTCTTCGCCCCCGACCTGTCACACCTCAATCTGTACGTACTCGACGGCGACCAGCTGATCGAGCAACGCAACACCGGCACCGACCAGCCCCAGGCCGAACGGCCGTTGCCGAGCAGCGACTTCATGCTGCCGCTGCCGCAAAGCGACAAACCCCTCGACGTTTATCTGCGGATGGTTTCCGACCATCAGTTGCGCCCGCACATCACCCTGCAATCGGCGGTGATGAGCGCGGCCAATCATAATCAGACGCTGATCTTCGGTTTGCTGTTCGGCTGTCTCGGCATGCTGCTGCTGCATAATCTGGTGCGTTACGCCTATTCCCGTTCGCGCAGCAGCCTGTGGCTGGCGGTGTGCGAAGGCCTGCTGGGCCTCAGTCTGTTGTTGTTGCTCAACCTCGCCGGCCCGTGGCTGCCGAACTGGCACGCGATCCAGACCCCGGGCGCCTATCTGGCCTTGCTGCTGACCGCCCCGGCCGGGTTGATGTTTGCCTTGCGCTTCTTCGCTCCGCTCGGCCCGCACCCGCTGAACAAACTGCTGCTGGGCGACATCTTGTTCATCGTGACCTGTAGCTTGCTGCTGTTGTTCGTCAACACCCTGCCGCTGAACATCATCACTTACGCGCTGGTGGCGCTGGCCGGCCTGAGCATGTTGCTGGTCGCCTCCTATCACTGGCAGAAAGGCTACCGCCCGGCACGCCTGTTCGTGGCCGCGATGGTGGTGTTCAACATCGGTACGCTGATCATTCTTCCGGCGCTGCTGGGTCTGACGCTGGTCGCACCGCAAGGCTTGATCATGACGTTGATGGCGTTCATCTGCGTCAGTGGCCTGCTGATGAGCATTGCGCTGGGCGAGCGTCAGCGCAGCATCACCGAAAGCCGCTTCAGCATCAGCCGCGACCTCGCCGCCAGCAATGCCGAGATCAATGCCAAGGCCGAGTTCCTCGCCAAGATCAGCCATGAGATCCGCACCCCGATGAACGGTGTGCTGGGCATGACCGAACTGCTGCTGGGTACGCCGCTGTCAGTCAAACAACGTGACTACGTGCAGACCATCCACAGCGCCGGCAACGAACTGCTGACCCTGATCAACGAGATCCTCGACATCTCCAAGCTCGAATCCGGGCAGATCGAACTCGACGACGTGCAGTTCGACCTCAACGCCTTGATCGACGATTGCCTGAGCATCTACCGCGCCAAGGCCGAACAACAGAATGTCGAGCTGATCAGCTTCATTCAGCCGCAAGTGCCACGGGTGATCAGCGGCGATCCGACGCGTCTGCGCCAGACCCTGCTGAGCCTGTTGGAAAATGCCCTGAAGAAAACCGAAGAAGGCGAAGTGCTGATCGTTGTCGCCCTCGACGAGCGCAGCAGCAAACCGCGACTGCGCATCGCCGTGCAGGACAGTGGCGCACCGATGGAGCAAGAAGAGCGCGACGCGCTGATGCACGCCGAACTGCACAGCAAACACTTCCTCTCGGCCAATCGTCTGGGCGGCAATCTGGGGCTGGTGATCGCGCGGCAACTGATCCGTTTGATGCAAGGTGAATTCGGCATCAAGAGCGGCACCAATCAGGGCAGCACCCTGTGGTTGACCCTGCCGCTGGACCCTGACCGCCTCGAACATCCAACGTCCGATCTCGACAGTCCGCTGCAAGGCGCACGGGTGCTGGTGGTCGACGACAACGATACCTGCCGCAAAGTCCTCGTGCAGCAATGCAGCGCCTGGGGCCTCAACGTCAGCGCCGTGCCATCGGGCAAGGAAGCGCTGGCGTTGCTGCGTACCAAGGCGCACCTGCGCGATTACTTTGATGTGGTCCTGCTCGATCAGAACATGCCCGGTATGACCGGCATGCAACTGGCGGCCAAGATCAAGGAAGACCCGAGCCTGAACCACGACATTCTGCTGATCATGCTCACCGGCATCAGCAACGCGCCGAGCAAGATCATTGCGCGCAATTCGGGGATCAAACGCATCCTTGCCAAACCGGTGGCCGGCTACACCCTCAAGACCACCCTGGCGGACGAACTCAACCAGCGCAACAAAGGCCAGGTAGTGTTTCAGCCACAAGTGGTCACCCCGGCCACAGCGGCGAAAGTGCCCAGCGACTTCCGCATCCTCGTCGCCGAAGACAATACGATTTCCACCAAAGTGATTCGCGGCATGCTCGGCAAACTCAACCTGCAACCGGATACCGCCAGCAACGGCGAAGAAGCGCTGCAAGCGATGAAAGCCCAGCGTTACGATCTGGTGTTGATGGATTGTGAAATGCCGGTATTGGACGGTTTCTCCGCGACCCAGCAATTGCGTGCGTGGGAAGTCAGCAACCAACGGATCCGCACGCCGATCGTCGCGCTGACGGCGCACATCCTCGCCGAGCACAAGGAGCGCGCGCGACAAGCGGGGATGGATGGGCACATGTCCAAACCCGTCGAGCTGTCGCAGTTGCGCGAATTGATCGAGCACTGGGTTGCCCAGCGTGATCAGCAGAACCGGGCCACCCCACTACCGTCCTGAGCCGACAGACTGTTTGGCGCCTGATAGACTCCCTCGACTTCCCTCGCCAGTGAGCTTGCCCAATGCTCCACGTGTTATTCAGCGTTTACCTGAAGATGCTGGTGCTCTACAGCCCGTTCTTCGTGTTGTCCTGCTTTATCAGCCTGACCCGGGGTTATTCGCGCAAGGAGCAACGACGCCTGGCCTGGAAAGTAGCCATCGCCACCCTGGTCTCCAGCGTCCTGCTGTATCTGTTCGGGCGGGTGATTTTCGATGTGTTCGGCATCACAGTGGATGCCTTCCGGATCGGCGCCGGCAGCGTGCTGTTCATTTCGGCGCTGGGCATGGCCCAAGGCAAGTCAGTGGTGCAAACCGACAATGTGCAGCAAGACGTGACCATCGTGCCGCTGACCATTCCGCTGACCGTCGGCCCCGGCACCATCGGTGCGCTGCTGGTGATGGGCGTCAGCCAGCCGCACTGGGACGACAAACTCACGGCGATCATGAGTATTGCCCTGGCCAGTTTCACGGTCGGCGTGGTGCTGTATCTGTCGAACCGCATCGAGCGGATTCTCGGTGATCAGGGCTTGCAGATTGTCAGCCGTCTGATGGGATTGTTTGTCTGCGCCCTGGCGGCGCAGATCATCTTCACCGGGGTCAAAGGCTATCTGGTGCCCTGAGAGCTGACGCCGGGGTAATGACCGCACAGCAAAACGCCGCGAACGCTATCATTCGCGGCGTTTTGCTGTCGGCCTGACTTAACCGGCGCTCGCCGGCTCTGCCATCAGCGCCTGCAACGTCACGTTTTTCGTGCGCACGTTGCCGGCCTGCAAGCGCTGCACCCATGTCGATATGGCATGGGATTGCTGTTTTTTGAACGCGAGGAAGACCTCGCCACGCAACGTCACGTCAGCGGCACAGACATCTCGAAAGATCAGGCTGTGCTCACTGTCCGGGTCAACGATCAGCAGATGATCCCCGATGATCTCGAACAGCAGTTTTTCCGGCGAATCAAAATCCCAGATCAGCTTGCCCGGCACCGCCGGCACTTCACCCAACGCATGCCGGCAGTCGATGATCAGCGAGTCGAGCCGCAACCAGGCGGCCTTCGACAGCTTGCAGGTGACGTTACCCTGTCCCAGCCGCAGCACCATCGTGTTGACGTCATCGGGAATTAACGGCAGCAGATCATCCAGCCTGTTCTGCCCCGCCACGGTCACCACGTGAGCATCGCGCTCCAGGTAGTCGAACTTCCCGAGGCTGTGCATACCCGGGTAAACCTGCACCGTGCCGTCCCGAGGCTGGTGCAGCAACACCTTGGTTGGCGCCTCGCTCTGTGACGGGTTTTGCGTGCCGAGCAACGCGAAGTCAGTGGGCAGGGTGTTACTGGTGATGTGCAGCAGCCTGGCGCTTTGCACGTCATACCATTGCAGGTTGTCAGGCGCGGATTCGACGGAAACGAAATCTTCGTGATCCACGTCGTTCAACAACCCTTGCAACCGTGCGACCAGAGGGCCGTCCTGCGACATCACCCAGTGCCGATTGACCGCACAGACCACCTCCGGCGCCTGATAGCGCAGCTTCATCGACACGCCCTCGCGTGTTGTGCCATATAACCCGGAGCCATCAACACGCACTTCAGCAAACTGCCACTCGGCCCACTCCTGGCTCGGAGTCGGCAGTGCGTCTGCCTCTAACAGCTGCGAACCCTTGCCGAAAGCACGGTCGAGGTTCTGCGGCTCAATCAGTTCCTGGCTCCAGATCTCGCCACTGGACAGATTGAACAGCCAACCGGCCTTGTTATCCGGCGTCAGGCCCAGCAGGCGCACTTCCTGGTCGCGCCCCAGGTCACACAACAGTAGGCGGTCATTCACAAACCAGGCGTTGAGGTTGCCGTTACCGGCGACGTTGCGTAACCCGACAATGGCGAAACTGTCGACTGGATAGCGCTTGGCGACCGACGCCAGCGCCAGCCACCATTGCGACCGATCCTTGAGCCATTGTTCACCGAGGCCGCCCAAGAGCAGATCGCCCTGGACGGTCAGATTGAAGAAGCGTCCAGCATCGTCGATTACCAGATACCCCCCGTCGACGGCCACCACCTGCGTCAACCCTTCGGGCTCGATCCAGCGGTTGGACCATTGCGCCTGGCCCTGCGTAACGGCTCGCTGCTGGCGGCACAGGGTCTGGTCGATCCGGTTGTAAACGAAGAACACATCAGCGTCGTCCGGCATCGGCATCAGTACCAGATCGTTGAGGTTCCTGATCGAATTTTTCCAACCGCGAGCATGACGAGCCAGCGGCTGTGGATGGATCAGCAGTCGATCTGCACTGCGGATCCATACCAGGTCGCGCTTGTCCGTAGCGAATGCCCAACTGACCGAAACATAGGCCGCCGGCTGCCAGTCCACCACCGTGAACTCTTCCTTCTCGGGTAACACAGGGGCGGTCAGATACTGGCCCAATAACAATGACCAGTCGGCCAGCGTATCACTGGCAAACGCGATGGACTGCAGCTCACGGTGCAGATCGTAAGTCACCGAACTGAGCAGCAACTGACCGTCATGGATCAGATAACTCAACTCGCGCGGGCCATCGACATCGCTGACGGTTTGCACAAAATGAATCACGCCGTGGGCATCGGTCTGGAACTTGCCAATCGTGCTGTCGCCCTCGGCGAGCAGTAGACGGTATCGATACTTGAGCAGGCCGCTGAGTGCATCCACCTGCCAGATGTCGTAGCTGTCCGTTACGCAGAAGTACGCATAGCCACCGGCGACCAGCGCCAGTTGCGCCTCCTCGGTGTCCCCGGCGTCCTCGGTGCGGATGTACAGAAAGCGCTCTTCGTGGGCGTCATACCAGGCTGTGACGTGACGGGGCTGCTGCGGTGATTCGAACGGGATCAGCCAGTCATGAATCGGTGTGTAGGGCAGCAGCAGACGATGCTCGCCAGCCAACGCTTTGTAGTGCTCGAGCAACGCCTGCTCATCGAGCCCGGCGGGCGCACTCTGTTCGAGGATGTCCAGCTGACGCTTGACCTGATCAACGTAAAACAGTTGCTGACCGGCCGTGCGGATCAGCACGGCATGAGCCCCATGACCGGACAATTTCACGTGAACATCGCCGATGTACAGATCACCCCGTTCGATGCGGATATCCGCTTCACCGGCCCAGCCCGCCTCCAGCACCCAGCGGCAACTTTTCAGACTCGGCGACTGCAACTCGACGTTGGCGCCGCGATTGAGCACCAGTGTGCAGGACGCCCCGGCGCTGGAAATTTTGTAGGAGACTTTGCCTTTCCAGGCACTTGGCAGCGACGGCACCACGAGCGTGCGTTCGACCGCGTCCAACTGCACTTCGAGGGTGGTCTCGCGATAATCGGCAAACAGTCGCTGCACGATGTAATCGGAAGGAAACGAATAAAACGAAAACCGGAACAGCCATGTACCGTCCGCCTGAATTTTTTCCAGACGCCGAGCCGTATCGAATCCACTGTCGTGGCGCCAGTTGGCAAACGGCAACGCCTTGTACTCGTAGCCGTAGCAAGTCTGCGGTGTGCACGGCAGCACGATGGTCTGCCCGGCGGATGGCGTAAAGGCGATCTCTCCCGGCAGGTGCAACTGCTGGCGGATATCAATCGCCCGGGCATAGTCGACGTCGTAGTCCGGTACACCGAAGTGGTCACGTAACGGGTACAGCTTTGGGCTGTCGAGGTGCAATTTGCCCTTGCCCAGATCAATGCGTTTGACCAGCAGCGAAGGCTGCACAGTCCAGACCCCAAGAGTGGCATCGAAGCGGTATCCGACTCCGCGATAAGCGTGCTCCAGGTCAGCGAAGAATTTGCCGACGGCCTGCGCATCACGCGCAATGCCGGCAAAGCCCTGAGCGAGTGCCGCGACACCGACAGCAAGGCCGCCGACGATCACGCCGACCCCGCCCAAAACCGCCGCCGCCGTCGAGGCTCCGGTCAATGCCGCACCCACACCCGCCCCTGTCAATGCCAGGCTGGCCGAGTCAAAAGCCAATTGAGTGCCGAACTGAGCCTTTTCGACATCGTCCTCGGCAGTCGCCAACTGATAGATATCAAAGCCGACGTTGGCCAGCCCCAGCACAGCGCCGACACCCTCATTGGCGGCGTGGCCCAGCGCTTCGCTGACCACCGGCGCCACGATGCGAGCGATAACCTTTTCTTCATTGAGTGCCGTGCGCACCAGACGAATCAGTCCGACTACGTCCACCACGTTGCCATGCACCAACTGTGCATAGTTGACGTAAGCGTGCAGGCGCACGGCTGTGGTCAGCGTGCGGCCCTCGCCTTCGCGGCTGCGCAACGCGTTCATCAACGCTTGAATGGTGAAACCGGCATTAAGGGTATGCACGCTGCCGGCTTCGGTCGGATCGATCACGCCCGTCGTCGGCTGCGGTTTGCGCGCCAGATTGGAAAACTGCTCGGACAACCAGGTCTTGATCCGCAGCAGTCGATGGTCTTCGCTGAGCACTTCAACCACGTGTTCAGGCTTCGACGGATCAATCAGGCTCAGTCGATACTTGCCTTCGGGCGTGACCTCAAGGGTGTCGAACAACGGCACCAGCGTGCTTGCCGAAGGATGCAGCTCTTGCAGAGCCGTCGTCGCCTCAGCCATTTGCTGGCCCCACCAATGGCTGTCCAGCCCCAGCAGGCTTCGCCCCAGATGCGCATTGTCGGCCAACGACCGCCCATGTGCGCTATTCAAACGCTGGCGCAGCTTTTGTGCCGGTTGTCCCGGCAACGGGTCCGCTGTCAGGACTTTGGCCACTTCATACCCGGCCGACAGCGGCAAGGCCGCTATTCGTTCACCGTCCAGTTCGACCAGATCGAAGGTCGGCCGGGTATCGGCACCGTACGCGGCATAGTATTTCGCCATGCCCATCTTCAGCAGAAAATGCTCGAGCGCCGTCTTGAACATGACGGGATCGGTGAACTCGAAGACGCCGAAATTAGGGTCATAAAAGTGATAGGTGCTGACCTTGTCCACCACCGTTTTTGCCACCAGCATCGAATGATTGTCAGAGTTGAGCATCAGCGTACGGTTGGTCGCGTGGTTTTCCAGCGCAGTGGTGATCTGCGCCAGATCACCCCGACTCAAGGACGTGCCGACCTCGCCCAGTGGTGTTCCTCGCATTTCTTCCAACGCTTCTACAAAGGCAATCGAATCACTCTGCTGCGGCTCGAGAATGGCCAGATAACAACGTTCGCGCAGACGATGGGACGCCGTCTCGCCTTGGGTCAGGGCGGCGCTCATCATCAACGCCAAGGGGTAGCAGCGCGCGCCGATGGTCTCGCCGAGACCGTTGCGCATCAAATCCTGCGGTACCGGCTGGACGCTGCTGGCATTCATCTGAGCAAAGACCTGATCCACCCGCTCACCGATCTGCAAGCGATGCTCGAGGGTGGCGACCTGCTGGATCTGCGCCACATAACGGCCCCACTGTTGCAGGGTATGTGCCTTCGTCAGCGCGCCCTTCTTCAGCTCCAGCGCGCTGGTCGATGACGTTGAAGCGTCGATGACGTCAGCGGCCAGACCGTGAAGAAAGGCAGAGTCCTTGCGTTGATAAAGATGTCGCTCGATAGCCGCGTAACGACTCGATGCGCCGAGGTCGCGAACACCGTTGGCGAGGTTATCCAGAGCACCGCTGAATGTCGCGAAGTTCTGGTTATGCAGTGAATCCATCCCCAACAACGCGCCCAGTGCCAGACGCTGCAGCGGAGTCGTCTGGACAACGTCCAGTTCTCCATGTCCCAGCCCGGCCAGCACTTCGTCCGGCCCCAGCGTCTGGAATTTTGCATCGCTTGGAAACACTGGAGGCCGTGCACTGGCAGGTTGCTGCTTGATCGACTGACGATCGGCGAAGCTCAGCGGCAGCGGTTGCTCAAAGGTGATTGCACCGTTATGCCCTTCGCGCATCGCGTTGATGAAGGGTTCGCCAAGTCCGTCGACCAGGCGCTGCAAGACATCAGTGAGCAACACCGCGCGTCCTTCGATCAATGGCCAGCCGTGTTCAAACTCAAGGGTCGAGCCCTTGAGCAATTCGCCGAGATCACCGTTGTAGCGGGTCGTATAATCGCCGGCGCTCCAGCTTTCCTTCTCTATTTTCAGCCAGTCCGCGTCGTTTTCCGTGTTGTCTTTCCAGGAGTGATCCAGTTCCTCTTCGGTGGACCGGTTGACCGAGGCATAACGGGCAATGGCCGACTCTGCGTTGATCATGGCGGCCTGCGAATCACTGAAATGCACCATGGCGTAATCGGCCATGCCATCAATGACCGCACCGGGGCCGGTCAGATAGATGGTGCCCTCGCTGCCAGGACGGATGCCATCACTGAAGTAAGTTGCGGCGGAAAATGCCAGAAATCTTGCAGGAATCTCCTGAATATCCGGCAGTGCGCCCAGTGAACCGTAGAATTTCTCCAGAATAGACTCGGCCAGCTTCCACCTGGTTTGACCATCGGTCAATGCGATACCGCGCTGCGTCGCCAGCAGCATCGTGGCATCGATCAGTTGATAGTTGAACCGGATACGTTGAATAACCGTTTGCAACGTGGCGGACCCGGCGTGAGCCATCAGGAACGCGTTATTGATCTTCTGGCCTTCGGATACGGCACGCAGCATGAACGGGCGGGCCTGCAAATCGGTCGGTGCCTGAAACACCTGACTCAGTGCAGGAGAACTTTTCGCGAATGTCCGCAGCGCCGGCAAATGCTCTTCCGGAATGCGCATCAAGTGACCTTCGGAGCTTTTACGCCCCGGCATCCAGCCAGGGTTTTCATTCAGCAACAACTGCAAGACGCCGAGGCGCTCACTCGTCCCCATTGCCTGAACATCGACACCGCCCATTTTTTCCACCAGGGGTGGCAGGTTATCCACATCGGCATAACTGCCACTCTCGGTATACAGGGCTTCAAGACGAACGACGTCGGATGCCGCCGCAAGATTGCCGCGCAAGCGCATTTCACGCTCGTAGATATCCTGGAGTTGCAACGGTACTTCGCGCGTGTCCAGATCACGCAAATTGAAGCCGGCCTTGGCCATTTCCTGCATGCTGCCGCGATTACGTTCACGGAGTGCTTCGAGCGCATCGGCATCCTGGCCATAGGCGCGAACCAGCAAGTCGATTCGCGCATCATCGGCGGTGCCGCCGTTTGCCACGGCGGCATTGATGTGGGCGTACATTTGTTGCTTCAGAACAATCGCCCGTGCCTCGTAATGGTCAGCCAGTTCTGTTGGCGTAAGATCCTGGCCTGCGAATTGACCCAAGGCATCGGCCTTGGCGGCTTCGACAATCAGCTTGTTGGTTTGATGCGCCAGCAGGGCATCACTGTCGTACCAGAGATTGAACGTGTAACCGTGATCCGCCAGCACCTGTTTCCAGATATTGAGGTAATCGCACTGAATGGTGCCCAGGCCACCACCCAACCAGGCAAAATGCAGGTTTTTGGGTACGGCGCTCGTCGGAGTTTTCAGCAACGCAATGCCCGATTGAACACGTGATTCGAACCCTTGCACTTTGTCGTAGATTTGCCCTGCCGCCGAAGACGCCGGGAGTTCGCCATCGCGGCGGACCCGCCCCTTGCCGAGCATTTGCTCAAGCGTCTGACGGAACAATCCCAACGGTTCAGGTAGTTGCGACGAATCTGTTGCGGCCACGCAAGCGAAGTAATAACGCAACATCGCCTCATAACTTTTGTTGCCTTTATGAGCGGCTAGCGCCGTTTCAAGATCCGCCAGCTTGAAAAGTTTTACGAATTCGACTTCACCATTAACGCCTTGAACATTGCGCATAATTTCCAACTCATCAGATTAACCAAAGAGGACACGCTAACGATTGAAAACAGCGAATTCAAACCGCAAAAGATTCAATTATTTTCCGGCACTTGAAAAACTCGCACCGGCAAAATCCGGTAACTTCGCCTTTTTGGAGCTTTATATTTCACTCCGGCACCCAGGCCACTTGAACCCCAACAAATACTGAGCACCCGCACACACTTCATCATCATTTAAAATAAAAAAGGCCGTGAACTTATTGTTCACGACCTTACACTTTTAATTCTCCTTTATATGTCAAATGTCGTTATTAAAGAACGCCGCAATTGTGACCTCCCCATTATTACCCTGACGCTGTTCCAAAACATTCAGCCAGTGATCCAGCAGTAACCTCTCGTACTGACCGTCGACGTTAATGCTGATTTGCACCGGCACGCCCGATGCACCGTCTTCGGGTTTGACGTCACGCACAATCAGCGTGTGCGCATTGTCCGGATCGCTGAACAGCAAGTGCCCGTCGACCAGCGACACCAGTAGATGTCGGCAGTCGGCCATGTCCAGAACCAGCGTACCGATGACCGACTCTTCAGCGCCCTCCGGCTGCCGGGGATCGAGCACGATACAGTCCAGCCGCTGCCAGGCTTCGTCCGAGATCCGATAGGTCGATGCCTGCGCACCGAACGTCAGTAGCAACTTGTCGACGCCATCGGGCAGCATCGCCACGACATCGCTGACCACGCCGTTCATTTCCAGGGTCAGCACCTCTTTTTCACGCTGGGCATAGCTGTTCCCAAGCCAGATATCAGGCGCCGCACCACGACTGAAGATCAGTCCGTCCACCGGGTCGAAGAGCATCGGTACCGACGCGTTGCGCGTCCCCAGAAAAACCGCCCATTGGCCATCCGCACGCCCGGCGACGTCGAACAGACGATCCAGTTGCGGCACGTAGTATTTGTAACGATTTCCGGCGTTTTCCACGGTCAGCACCGGCGCGTGGGTTTGGCCCTGCAGCAGTGTTTTCAAACGTGCCTGCAACTGTGTCGGCGTTTGCCCCGGAAGATACGACCACTGATTTTCCACGCCGATGACAAGCGCGGGCTGCTGATCCAGCAGTTGCAGATTCACCCCATCGCGAGTGCACCCGAGCAGGCCTTGTCCGTGTGCCGTCACCTCGGCAAACGTCCATTGCGCCCAGACCTTCTGTGCCACTGGCAAGCGTTCGGGACGCAGCAGTTGCCCGCCGGCAAACGCAGAATGCAATGCATCGATCCGGACCAGCGTCTGACGGTAGAGTTGCCCCGCCGAAACATCCAGCAGCCAGGCAGCCTGTTGATCAGGGGTCAGCCCCAGCAGCGACAATTCCCTGCCGTGGCCGATGTCCGCCAACAGAAGCCGCTCACCGACGCACCACGCCGCGAGAACGCCACTGCCAGATGCATTGCGCAAACCGATGATCGGAAACGGCGCCTCTTGCGTGGTTTTCATCAACGCGGGAAGTACCGCCAGCCAGTCCGGGTGGCTGGCGAGCCAGCGCTGGCCGACACCGACGAATTTCAGCGAGGCATCGCGGTCGACTTCGAACAGTCGTCCGTCCGTTCGGGTGGCGATGTACCGACCGCCAAGCGAAGCGACTTCAACGACATCCGTCTCGAGAATGTCATCGATAAAACCGCCCGGGTCGTTCGGGTCGCCGTAACTGCGAATCAGCGCTGTCCGGTGCTTGTCGAAAAACAGCTGGCTTGATGCATCGGCCTGATCCCACATCAGCATGGCACGTTCGGGCGAACCACTGTCGTCGCGATAGAACGCGTTGTCGTGCAAACGAATCCACACCGAATACTGGAATTCGCTGAACAGATGCACACGCCCGTTCACAAACGGAGTGGGTTTCCAGGTGCTGATCGACTCAGCCATGGCTGGCGTTCCGTCATCGAAGGTTTGCTCTGGCTGCAAGCGCTCGATCCACAGGCTCCAGTCCTGTTCGTCATTGGCAAACACCCGATCATGGCGCCAGGTTTCCCAAGTGTTGATGCCGACGAGTGTCAGGCTCTGGGCGGCGATCACATAATCCATGGTCATGTTGGCGCCGAACGTTGTCCTTTTGCTGATGTGTTGCGTCACCCGCAGTTGCCCGTCAGCGAATTGCTCGACAGCGCTGATCGTTGAACCGCCGTCCGCGTTCATCAGCCGATAGCGGTGATTGACCGTGCCGGTGACGGTGTCGACACGCCAGAGGGTGGGATGGTCAGGGTGGTAGAACCAGGCGTGTTGACCACTGACGCCGCCGAGCAGAAGGCCTTCATTGACCGCCTTCGGCAAATCCCGGGCATACAGCACCCGATCATTCGCGGTGTCGAAGTAAGCCGTGGTGAACACCGGTTGAGCTGCCGGCGTGAAAGGCACCTTGAACTTGTACAGCGGAAGGTAGGCCGCGGCCAATCGCTGCGCCTTGGCCAGTTGACGGATCCGCGCCAGAGCTTTCGGCAGACTGCCACGGTCTTCAAGGGTCACCCCAAAGGCGCCTTCGCCCGGCGCCACGCTGTTGTCCTCGACCGTGATGGACAGCAGACTCAAGCGCTTGCCTGTGCGATCAACCTGAAACAGCTCGCCACCGGCCAGACTGAGAAAGTCCACGCGCCCATCCAGCCGTATGCCGTCGATCAGCAGGGAGTCGCCCTCAAAGTGAATCTGCGTGTCTTTGACCCACGGTGCGTTGACCGCCCATTGACCGGGCTCTGCCACTTTCAGTGCAACGGTCACCAATCCCGGGGTCAGCCTGAGCTGAGACACTCCCGTCGAGCGGGCAGTGATTTCGTAACTGATGAATGTGTGCCACTCCGGTGGCAGTTGCGGCACCACCAACTGGCGAACCAGGGCATCCAGTGTCACGACTATTTTCGTCGGCTGGCAGACCGGCGTCAGCTTGTAAAGAATGTGCGGAATCGGCGTATTGGCAAAGAAATAGAAACGTCGATTGCCCTGTTTGTCGAGTTCCAGCTTGTCCACGGCGCTGTTACGCAAATGGGGGTATTGGGTTTCGATACGCGGGTTCAACAAGTGCTGGATCAACGCGCCGGGGTTAACAACCGATAAAAGATCCGGCGAGCTGATCTCACTTGATGTCAGCGGCTCGCGCTCCAACTCTCCGGCGCTGGGCTGATACGGGTAACCGGCTGTGCCAACCTGATACTCATAAGCGTAATAACAGCCCGGCGTGCAGGGCAGTACCACGGTGTGCAGCTCATCGGGCGAGGGGCGGATCAGGCCGATGACCTGCGGCAACTCCAGCGCCTCACGGATATTGATCGCCTGACCCAACCGCTGCGGACTCGGGTCGATCTGCGGCAGTTCCAGGCCACCGCGAGTCATTGGGTAAAACTTCTGACTGTCGAAGCGGATCTGATTGCCGTGCAAATCGAGATGAGTGATCACAGCCTCCGGCTCGAAACTCAGCACACCATCCTTGCGCGTATAAGCGCCTTGCCCGTAAGCGTCCTGAATCTTGCGCAGATGCGCGCCCACAGCCTGCGCCTTGTCGCTGATCTGCCCGAGGTTGCTGGCGATGGCCGTCGCACCAATGCCGACACCGAGCAACGGCACCGACAGAAACGTTGCCGCAGCGCCTGCGGCTCCACCGACGGCCATGGCGAAAATATCCAGCCCCAATGCCGCGACATCAAACGCCAGTTGCGTAGCGAATCGCGAACGCTGCTCCTGGTTTTGCGCGACGCTCAGTCCATAGATGTCGAAACCGATATTGACCAGGGAAAATCCGACCCCAACCCCCGTCGACACACGCCCCAACAGTCGTCCAGACAAAGACGACTGACGCAGCGCCAGTGCCTGCTCGCTCGCCGCCACCTGTCGCACCAAACCGATGATCTGCGCCGTGTCACTCAATACGCCATAGCCCAGTTGGGCATAGTTGACGTAGACCTGCACTTGCAGGGCGATCGACAACGCCGGTACTTGCGCGTCGCCGGCCAGGTAGTCGCGATGGCGCATCTCCGTGATCAGCGTCTGGATCGCAAAGGCAAAACTCAAGCGACTGCCGCCATCGGCTTCGCTCGCGCCGCTGTCCCTGCCGGCCAGTGTTTTTACCAGGCGCTGCAAGTGCTGTTTGATCTTGCTGAAGCGCACATCGACGGTGGTGACCTTGAAGGTATTTTTCGGCTGGCGCGCGTCGACCAAGGTCAGCGAATACCCTGCCCCGGGGGCTTTTTCCACCGTCTCCAGCAAGGGCAGGTATTCACGCCCCAGCTTGTACTCGCTGCGCAACCGTGTGGTCGCCTCATCGAGTGCCTGCGCCCAGTAGCGGGCATCAAGTTGCGCGAGGCTGGCGCCCATGCGCGAGTTGTCACCCAGCGAGCGCGTGCGTCCGACAGCTTGCTTTTCCCAGACCGAAGCGCCTTGAGCATCAGTGATCACGCCGTTTTGCAGAAAACGACCGATCTTCACGTTCGACGACAGCACCTTGTCGGCAATCCTCGCCGCATTCAACTCGGTCACCTTGAACTGCGCCGTGTCGAGCTCACCCAGGCCATAAAGACGCGCTATCGCTCCGTCACCATCACCCAAGTAGCGTTCCATGCCCAATTGCAGCTCGCGTACCCCGGCAAAGCCGAAGATCGCAAAGTTGGGATCGTAAAAACGATAGACAACCTCACCCCTGAGTAAAACCTTGGCCAACAACAGCGCATGATCACCGGTATTGAGCAGCAGTATCGCCGGCGCGGATTTCGCCTCCAGCGTCTGCACGATACTCTCCAGGCCATGCACGCCCTGCGGCGTACCCACCTCGGTCGCGGTGGCTTCGTGCAACTCATCCAGCGCCAGCAGTAATGCCCGCGAATCAGGGTCGTCCGGCGACAGGCCGGCATTGGCCACCCGACCGATCAGCGCACGCTCGGCCGACTCGCCCAGCCCCAATGCCGAGGCCATCAGTAACGCCAGCGGATAGCAGCGACGACCCGGATCGCCACCGGTGCGCATCAGCAGATCCTGCGGCACCTGCCGCGCGGACACCGCGCCGGCCTTGAAAAACACGTCTCGTACCTGCCCGCCGCGCTGGAGTATTTGCGTGTGATATTCGCGCTGTGCAGTGCTGTTTATCTGCCCGATACGCTCGCGCCATTGGGTCAGCGTCAGCGCTTCGTTCAACGCGAGCACCTTGAGCTCTTGCGCGGTGTGTGGGTCAGGTTGGGCAAGGCGCGTAACGCCGCTCTCAAGTGCCGGCGCCTGCCGCTGACGCAGGGCGGTTTCGATGGCGTGGTAACGGGCAAACACGCCAGCCTCGGTGGTGTCCCGGGCGATGTTCGACACCTCCTGCCACACCTTGCCGAAGCCCTCGGCGTCCAGACTCGTGGCGCCGAACACGCCCCCCAGCATGACGCGCAACAACGGGCTCAGGTGCTCGACACCGAGCGAGCCATGAGCAACGCGGGTGAACAGTTCGTTGAGGTTACTGGTGGACTCGGCGCCCAGCGAAACCGGGAGGTCACTGACGGGTTGCGCAAGAATTTGCTGACGGCTGTCGAAACCTATGGAAAACGCTTTATCGAAGGTGATGTCGCCGCTCAACTTGTCCTTCATCGCACGGATGAACGGTTCGCCGAGGTCGTCCATCAGTTGTTGCAGCACGGCCGTCAACAACACCGGTTTGCCTTCGATTACCGGCCAGCCTTGTTTGAAGGTCAGGGTTTGTCCTTTCAATAACTCGGCGAGATTGCCGGCGTAACGGGATTTGAGCTTGCCGGACTGCCACTTTTCCTGTTCTTTTTTCAGCCATTGCTCGGGCTCATCATTCACGGTCCAGCCGGTGATGTTTTCTTCCTCTGTGGATAAATTAAAGCCTTCAGTCAACTTGAGTTCTTTGCGAACGGCTGCCCACTGCTCAAGCAATAGATGTGTTTCGGTGTACTTACCGACGCCTGCACTCGCCGCAGACGGACCGGTCAATACAATCGTGCCGCGCGCTTCGGGGCGAATCCCGTCCGAGTAGTACTTGTGAATTGCAGCACCCAAGAGCCCCATGTAGCGCATATCCGCGTGGGAAAGTGTGATGCCCTGGGACTTTCTCTCCTCCAGCACCTCAACAATGATGTCCTCCACGCGACGAGCGTTTGCCCAATCAGCCCCTGTTGCAACCATCCGGCGGTCAACCTCATAAAGGCAGTCATAGTTGAACCGGATGACTTCCATAATGGACAGGGTCATGTCCGCGCCGGGATGCGCCAGCATATGAGCGTTCATTTCCCCTCTTGAAGGATCGCTAAACGCAGTACCCAATCGAACAGCGTCTTGGGGAACCCGACTGACTGGTGGGGGAACGAAAATGTCCTGAAGAGCGGGCTTACTACGTGCAAACGCGGTTAACGCCTCTTCATGACCTGCGGGAATTGCGCCTGTTTCGTTCTTGTACCGAAGGGGGTCCCGCCCTGGCATCAACTCCTGGTTGTGATCCAGCAACAGTTTCAATACCCAGAGTCGTTCGTCTGGATGGAAACCTGTTATATCGACGCCGCCCAACTTCTCGGCCAGCGGCGGCAAGTAGTCTATGTCGCTGTAACGGCCACCTTCCAGATACTCGGCCTGCAACCGCACGACATCACTGGCCGCCGCGAAATTGCCGCGCATGGCGACTTCCCGCTGGTAGACATCCTGCAAAAAGTGCCCGGCAAATTCGTGGCGAACGTCACGCAAATGCAGGTCCGGCCCGACCATGTTCAGGTGCGTGTCCAGACACTTCTGGCGAAAGGCTTCGAGCGTTGCGCGATCCTTGCCGTAGGCGCGCACCATCAGGTCAATCCGCGCTTCGTCCGCGCGCCCGGCCCACTGTGGCTGGTTGAGATACGCAAACATCTGGTGCTTGAGGACGCGGGCGCGGTCTTCGATCATTTGGGCCAGGATGCTGGGTTTTGTGACTTGATCCCCTCCAGTTTCCATCGCATGAACCCTGGCGCTGTCGAGAATGACCCGGTTCATCTCGAAGGCCAGCAGCGCGTCACTGTCGTACCAGAGGTTGAAGGTGTAATCCTGCGGTTTCAGCACTTCGCGCCAGATGTTCATGTAGTCGCGCTGATTGACCCCGACTTCACTGCCTCCTACCCAGACGAAATGCATGATATTCGGCACTGGTGAACTGGCCCCGGACAACAGCGTCAGCGTATTGGTCAGCCGCGAAACATAGTGTTCCACCCGCGTACTGATCCGATCGATCAATGCTGACGCGGGTGTCTTGCGGTTACGGCGTATTGCTGTCATGACTTCTTGAAAGAGTTTCACCGCCAACAGCTTTTCATCCAGCTCGACCGTTTCAATCGATGACTGGTAGTGCTGGATAAGTGCATCGTATTGCATCGAGCTGGCGTACTTCTTCACTGCCCGGGATAGGTCTGAAAACTCTTCTGGCGAAATAAACTCGGGGTGCTCTGTCTGACTTTCAAAATTTCTCATCACTTTCCGTCCTTGAATGAATATGCAGCCATGCGCTTTGGCGGAAAGTTATTGCGCAAGGGCCGCGTATTCAAACGCGAAGCGATTCAAGTGATGACCATCGAAACATCAGACGACATTCAAACTGTTCCGCCGAATACTCCGGCGACAATTGCATTCAAAGATTACCCGTTGCATTAACGCACAAAGCCGCGAACCCGGAGGTTCGCGGCTTTGTTGTTTGCAGTGATTATTAAAGCCAAAAGTCTTGACCAGATCTCACCGCAATCGAAGTTGCTTACAAATACTTCTGTGCCGCAGAGAAGTGCGATCAGGTATTCGGCTTTTCACCATACCAACGCGGTGTATAGACCCAGTCACCACCCGTCGCCCGAGGAAACGTGCAGGTGGTGGACGAACCAATCAGCACCATCGTGCGCATGTCCACTTGATCCGGGGTCAGCGCGCCCAATGTCGTGGTCCGCAAGGTTTGCCCCGGCCGGCCAATGTCACGCCCTAGCACCACCGGCGTTTCAGGCGTGCGGTGCTGCGCGACGATTTCCAGCGCCCGACCCAGCTGCCATGGGCGGGCGCGGGAGATCGGGTTGTAGAACGCCAGCGCCAGATCCGCCTCGGCGGCCAGATCCAGACGCTTTTCGATGATCGACCACGGCTTGAGGTTGTCCGACAGCGACATCACGCAGAAGTCGTGGCCCAGCGGTGCGCCGGCCTGCGCGGCGGTGGCCAGCGAGGCCGAGACGCCCGGGAGGATTTCCAGATCGACGCTGTGCCAGGCCGGATCATCCGACTCGTGCAGTGCTTCGAGCACCGCCGCCGCCATGGCGAACACACCCGGGTCACCGGACGATACGACAATCACCGAACGGCCCTGAGCGGCCAATCTGAAGGCGTGGCGGGCGCGCTGCATTTCTTCGCGGTTGTCGGTGCAGTGCTGCACTTGATCGTCGCGGAACGGACCGGCCATGCGCACGTAGGTTTCGTAGCCGAGCACATCGGTGGCGCGGGCCAGTTCGGCTTTCACCGCTGGCACCATCAATTCAGCCGCGCCGGGGCCGAGGCCGATCACGGCCAGACGACCGCGTGGGCGGCCGACTTTCTCGACGTCCAAGGGCTGTTCGGTGATCGCGATTGCCATGGCGTTCGCCGTGACGACTTGCGCCTCCGGCACGGCAGCAAGCGCCAGTGCCTCGATGCCATCCTGTGCCGCGACAAAGCGTAACGGCACACCCAGTTCAAGCGCTGCTTCGCGCAGATTCGCCGCAGCCATTTCAGTATCGGCCGCCACCAGACAGGCCAAAGCCTGCATCGCGACTTTCGCCTGCTGCAACGCTGAGCGAACGGCATTCGGCAGGTCCGCCACTGCGCTGCTCACCGCCACCGCGACACTGCGCGGGTAAATCAGCAACTCATTGGCACTCGCTGCACGCTCGGCGCTGCCAACATGAATCGAGCGCTGCGCCTGCGGATCTTCCGGTAATTGCGCTTGCTCCAGCCACGGCGCCGCACCTTCGATGCGCACACTGTGCCCGGCCAGGAGATCGGAAACAAAGCGCTTGCCCAGCTCCAGATCGGCCAGCGCATAACCGCTCGGCGGGTTGAGCAGGCAGGTGCCAAAACGCAATTCGCCACTGGTGGTGATCGCTGCGGCGACGTGCAGCCCGGCCGCGATTTCCCGCGCCATGACATTCACGCCACCG
Source organism: Pseudomonas sp. Seg1 (assembly GCF_018326005.1). Classification (NCBI taxonomy): domain Bacteria; kingdom Pseudomonadati; phylum Pseudomonadota; class Gammaproteobacteria; order Pseudomonadales; family Pseudomonadaceae; genus Pseudomonas; species Pseudomonas sp. Seg1. The sequence continues at coordinate 761,821 of NZ_AP021903.1, read as the reverse complement.
AGACCACCGAGCAGTGGCACCACAGCGCTGCCGTCTTCGGCGACGGCCAGTACCGCTGGTTCGGCGCCTTTTTCCAGCAGCAGTGGCGCCAGTGTCCGAATGACAATCCCGGCAGCGCACAGGGCAATGATCGGCGTGTCCTGCTGATACAGCTCACGCAGGGTCGCGCCGAATTCCTGATAGATGCAGTCGGCGCCTTCAACCCGTCCGGCGAGGCCGTGGATCTGCGCGGCCGGGTACACCTGCTGAATCCGGCGGGCCGTGGCCAGGCTGCCTTGGCCGAGTATGACGATGGCAGGAGTGGATGCAGTCATCAGCCTTGCCACCGTTCGCCGGGCACAATGATCAGCGAGAAGTACGGCGACGACATCGGCTCGACCTGATCCATCGGCACAATTTTCTGATTGGCCATGGTCGCGCGCTCAACGTACAGCGCGCGCTCGGCCAGACCGAGTTCTTCCAGCACCTGACGCACCTTGGGGAAATTGCGCCCCAATTTCATGATCACCGCTGCGTCGGCATCGGCCAGACGACGTTTCAGTTCTTCGTGGGGCAACACGCCAGAGAGCACCGACAGACTCTGATTGCGATACACCAGCGGCGCACCCAGCACCGAAGCGCCACCGAGCATCGAGCACACACCCGGCACCACTTGCGCTTCGTAGCGGTTGGCCAGCCGATCATGCAGATACATGTAGGAACCGTAGAAGAACGGATCACCCTCACAGATCACTGCCACGTCACGACCGGCATCCAGATGCGCGGCCACGGTTTCGGCGGCTTCGTCGTAGAAATCGCTGATGACCTGCTCATAGGACAGCGGTGCCGGCAGGACTTCAGTGGTCACCGGATACACCAGCGGCAGCAGATTTTGCGCGTCTTGCAGGTGTGCTTCGATGATGCCGAAAGCGTTGCCCTTTTTACCCTTGGCGACGAAGTACGCCACCACCGGCGATTCGCGCAGCAGGCGCAGGGCCTTGACGGTAATCAGCTCCGGATCACCGGGGCCGACGCCCAGGCCAATCAAACGTCCTTTTGCCTGCATCATTCGATCTCCGTGGCGAGGGCGTTGACCGCAGCGGCGGCCATGGCGCTGCCGCCGAGCCGACCTTGCATGATCACGAACGGCACGCCGCGACTGTCAGCGGCCAGCGCTGCTTTCGATTCGGCGGCACCGACGAAGCCCACGGGGAAGCCGAGGATCAGCGCCGGTTTCGGCGCGCCGGCGTCAAGCATTTCCAGCAGATAGAACAGCGCGGTCGGCGCATTGCCGATCACCACCACGCTGCCTGCCAGATGCGGACGCCACAGTTCCAGTGCGGCAGCAGAGCGGGTGTTGCCCAACTCGCGGGCCAGCTCAGGCACGCTTTCGTCGCGCAAAGTACAAATCACTTCGTTATTCGCCGGCAATCGCGCGCGAGTCACGCCTTCGGACACCATGCGCGCATCACAGAGGATCGGTGCACCGGCGGCCAGCGCATCGCGCCCGGCCTTGCCCGCACCTTCAGAGAACTGCAAACCGTCGACCGCCTCGACCATGCCGCAGGCGTGGATCACCCGCACCGCGAGTTTTTCCAGATCGGCCGGGATGCGCGCCAGATTGGCCTCGCTGCGAATGATCGCGAAGGAGTTGCGATAGATCTCCTGACCGTCGCGGATGTAATCAAGCATCAAGGGGGCTCCGGGAGCGGGCGGCGAGCAGGGTCGCGGCCGCTTCAATAGTAAGATTGCGTGCGTGCAACGCGCCGAAACCCGGCAGCGCTGCATCGCGAAAATAGAGGTCGTAATGACCGGCACTGACGGCCAGCAACGTCGCCGGGGCACAGTGAGCGGCTGCGCATGAACGCGTGCAACCGGACAAGTGCACGCTCTGCGCCTGGGGCAACAGCGTCCCCAGTCGTCGGGCATCGTGCTTGGTGTCGGCCAGACCTTTGCCGCAGCCGTTTGAGCCGGTGCAGGCAATGATTCTCGACAAGGGCTCAACGGCCTCGGTCAACAAGTTCAGGCTCTTGAGGCTTTCGAGCAATTGAGCGGCATCGCTCGCTTTTACGTTGGGCAGCAACAGACTCTGCCACGGCGTGAAGCGCAGGCTGCCGTCGCCAAACTGGCGGGCCAGTCGAGCGGCACCGCGCAGCATGATCGGGTCGAGGCGACCGAGGGGCGGCACCGCGCCGACGTAAACAAGGTTGTCCGCGTTTTGTTGGTGAGCGCCGATATGCAGATCGCCTGTTGCCGGGGTGCGCTGCCAACCGCTGTTCGCCTTGATCGGCAGGCGTGTCCTGAGTTGTTCAAGAAACGCCAGCATCGGCAACTCATCGAGCAAATGACGCATCCGCGTCTGCTCGGGTCGAGCCAGATCCAGGAACAACTCCAGCACCACCACCACCAGCGCATGTGCGTTTTCCAGCGTCACGGCGCCGACCGCACGATCCGTCGGGCACCCAGCCAGACCGAACGCGAGCAACGCTTCGCCGTCGCGTTCGAAAGCCGACAACCACAGATCATGCGGGTGTTCGAGCATCGCCAGTGCTTCACCGCCATCCAGTTGCACAGCGAACTTGGCGCTCAACTCGTGGAAACGGGGGTGGCTTTGCAGCGTGTCGAGAATCTGCTCGGCGAGTGCGCGGGTGTCGAAGCGCATCTGCCGGTCAATCCCGGCGGTCGGGCTGAGCATCAGGTTGCGCACGTCGTCGCCCGCTGCGTTGCGTGGCCCAAGCCCGGCGGCGAGCAGGCTGTCGATCAGCGCACTGCTTTGCTCGCCGATCCCGCGAATCTGCAGATTGGCGCGGTTAGTCGCCTCGATCGCCCCGCCCGCGAATTGCTCGGCGGCATTGGCCACAGCATCTGCCTGGTCGGCGCTGATTGAGCCGCCATTGAGTTTGATCCGGCAGATGCCACCGTCCAATGCCTGGACAATACGCAGCAACCCCGGGCAAGCCGAGGGGCGTATGGCGGTGGACATCGGGCGTTCGTTCAAGGGGCTGACCGGTTGCGTGTGAAAGGCGCGGTATTATGCCTGCTTTGTCCGACGGCATGAAAAGTCTGCCGTCGGATCGTCTGACTGACCGGACAGCAGTTGAATTGAAAGCGCTTGAGCGACGAGCAATCCCTTAAGCCAAAGCGATAATGTGTTCATTGCGAAGTTCGCCCAACAACGAAATGATTGTTGCGCGAGAAAACTCATAGTCCTCCGGATCTGCCTGCGCCCTATAACCGTCTACAGATAAGTTACCCAGTACTTTTTCTGTGTTGAATCGGTGCTGAAGAACATTGCCGCCCATGACCTCATCAAACTCGAAAGCGATCATCACCGTCGTGATGGTCAAATCGGCGGAAATGAGGCTGAACATAAACCGTACCCATCTGCCCTGATGCACAACGTGCTGTTGAAGCGTCTCAATCGCGGGTGTCGAAAATGGCAGATCAAGCCGACTCTGCCCTGTTGAATCCAATACCGACGCAGCTGTGCCAAGCGGCCAGTTGCGTAAAACCTTTTGCACCAACTCGATCAAGCTGAAACTTTCGTGCATCGGGGCAGGAAGACTTGCATCGGGATCGTCCAGCAGCATTGCACCGGTCACCCTCATCGCGATTTTGTGGGCGTTGGTCCATGACGCTGCCTGGGAAAAGTCCGTAACGTTATTAGCGGCAGCGGTTTGTGCGTAAAGCAACGCATCAAGAATGTCGCGGGTATTCGATTCCGACAAGTCATTCGCCACCAAAATAACAGCGCCCGCACATATGAACGGTTTATATCCAGAGTTAAAGTCCATTTTTTCCATCTCCTGAAAACCAGAGGCTTACGCCTCTGGCTTTATTTGAATTCAGGCTGCTTTGCCAAACTCTATGCTCAGTGCTTTTTTACGCTGTTCGGCGAGTGTTTTGATGATCAATGGCTCGACATCCAGATAGTCTTGTTCTTCGATAGTCATGGTGGTGGCGCCGTTGTAGATCTCGACACTGGAACTGGACCATTCAACAAACAGGACCTTGGTGGGCTGAGCCTTGGCGAAGTACTGCACCGCGGCGACTGCCATGGTGATTTCACCATCAGCATCCTCCAGCGAACTGGTCATGCAGAAGTTGCCACCTTCGGCTCTTTTCGAGTTTTTCTCAAAGAGCTTCAATGCTTCCGGCTCGTTCTTGAGAGCTTCCAGAGTGGCGTCCGCTACAGTCGATAGCACTTTTAATGCGGCTTGACCTTGATTGACTGCCGCACCCACCGCTGTATGGATCAAAGACAGCGCCAGGTTATCCATGGTCAGTTTCTGCGAAGACGCTGTGTAGCGGTTATAGGGTTGGCTAAACGGAAACCAACCGGCCAGCTGCATGATTCGCATGAACTCGGCGTAGCGCTGCTCTCTCTGATTGGCGTTCGGAAATTTGAGCAGGGCGCTCAGGTCCGCATACATATAGGTATTTTTGACAATCCGTTTGCTGCGCTTGGACATGCTTGCATCAAAACCCGCAACACCCGATCCCATAATGGCGGCGTTCAGTTCATCCTTGTCGACTGGCAATACGGCACCGAAGCTGGCGACACGCGGTTGCAGTACCGGTTGGGATTGCGCAGCAATGACTTCATTATTCTCCTTGATAAACGCAATACGTTGCGCAGCGGTAAGAACGTGACCAGTAACTTCATTCATAAATACGATTCCTTCGAGTTAGTTAGAACGCCGTCATGGCGTAGTTGCAAAGTAACCGTCATCCAGCGCCCAGGCAACTTGCATTTCATTCAATTAGTTTCAGAAAACAGAACACTAATACGGCCATATTTTCAGCAAATCAGACGCCAGCCGAAAGTTCTATTTCCTTCATGCGCATTTCACGCAATGATTCTGCCAATGAATCCCGATATCGATCCATCTGACGCGGCGTGATCACAAAGCGTCGGGACTGAATATCAAGTTGCGAAGTCGTGTGCCGGAGATTCCAGAACAGATGAGTTGATACCCATTCGGAACTCAGCAAACGAACGTTACTGATCACAATCTCCAACTCCTTGTGAAAATTGTATTGCGCTGGGGAAAAACGGAAGTCGCCCCACTTGCGTGTGCTGTCGGTAAACAACTCGATCGCTCCCGGGTTGTACTCAAGCCGCTGAAACGTCTCTTTCATCCGGCTGACCTTTTCCCTGCTTAATTGAGTGGACAATGAATTCGCCCACACCTCCAGCACATCACCGGAAAAATCACGAGCTGCGACAATGACCGGGGCATGCTCCAGACCCCAACCGACGGACCACATGACGCCTGAGTAAAACTCGAACCAGTCTGCAGAAGACCGCTTTCTGTTAAAGCGTTGGTCAGCCCGGTATTCCGCCCAGCGCATGCTGTTCTTGATGAACTGCTTATCCGCGTGCGTCAGCCCGGCAAAAAAAGACAGTACATTACTGCCCATTACCGTTGAACTGCTTTCATCAGAGAGTGAATTGAACGGTTGTTGAACGGTGCTCATATACAAGTTACTCCTTAACATTCATTGGCCTGGCGGCACTTGACGATTAATACTGCGCGCACATCCGTTAATAAAGTTGCGCGCCACTCAACAACAACTTAACAACAAATAAATAGCCTTTAGAAAAACAACCTAAACATTTGATTTCCGCTAGTTCTTTAAAAATCGATAGCAGTCAGTGCGCAGCCATCGCGTTATCATGTCGCCCATTAATGGTTAAGCACGCGATTGAGGAACGGCATGACACCCTGGCTGACGGTTGTGGGAATCGGTGAAGACGGCTTCAAGGGCTTGGGCAAAAATGCCCGGCGAGCCCTGATGGGCGCCTCGCGGATCGTCGGCGGCCAGCGCCAACTGGACCTGTTGCCGGTGTGCATTCGTGGTGAACGGCAATTGTGGCCAAGTCCTTTCTCCCTGGCGCCCGTGCTGGAACAGCGTGGCGAAGCGGTGTGTGTCTTGGCCAGCGGTGACCCGATGTTCTACGGCGTCGGCGCCAGCCTGGCGCGGCAGATACCGAGTGACGAGATGCTGATCCTACCGGCGCCGTCTTCCTGTTCGCTGGCTGCCGCCCGTCTCGGCTGGCCGTTGCAAGAGGTGGTGACGCTGTCCTTGGTGGCCCGGCCGCTGGCAGCGCTCAACGCGCATTTGTTCAGCGGCGTGCGCCTGTTGTTGCTGAGCAATGACGGACAGAGTCCGGCGGCGGTCGCGCAATTGCTCCGTGAGCGTGGCTTCGGTCCGAGTCGGATGAGCGTGCTGGAGCATCTGGGTGGTAGCGCCGAACGCCGCGTCGATGGCACGGCCAATGACTGGAACGACTCACCGATTGCCGATCTGAATGTCATCGCCCTCGAATGTCTGGCCGATGCCGATACGCCGCGCCTGTCGCGTTTGGCCGGGCTGCCCGACTCGGCTTTCCGGCATGACGGCCAACTGACCAAACGCGACGTGCGCGCCATCACCCTCGCCCGGCTCGCCCCAACGCCCGGCGAACTGCTGTGGGACGTCGGCGCCGGCAGCGGCTCGATCGGCATCGAGTGGATGCGCGCGTATCCGAGTTGCCGAACACTCGCTATCGAGGCCGATGACGGCCGCCAGCAATTGATCGAATACAACCGCGATGCGCTGGGCGTGCCCGGCCTGCAATTGATCCGTGGTCGTGCACCGCAGGCACTCGCCGGACTGGAGCGCCCGGACGCGATATTCATTGGTGGCGGCGTGACCCGCGACGGTGTGTTCGAGACCTGCTGGGAACAACTCAAACCCGGCGGCCGACTGGTCGCCAACGCGGTCACCCTGCAAAGCGAAGTCACCCTGATGAACTGGCGCGAACGCTTCGGCGGCGAGTTGACACGCATCCATGTCGCCCAGGCGCAACCGCTCGGCGAGTTCGACACCTGGCGCCAGGCGCTGCCGATCACTCTGCTCGATCTGGTCAAACCTCTCGATGCGTGACGAAACCGCCGAACAACCCGCACCGCTGCGCAGCGGCCTGACCACCGGCAGTTGCGCCACCGCCACCAGCCTCGCCGCCGCTCGCCTGTTGCTCGGCGGGATCTCGGCCGACGCGGTGCAGATTGTGTTGCCCAAGGGCAAGCAAGTGCAGATGCGTCTGGAGTTCTGTCGCCTGACCGCTGACGGCGCCGAAGCCGGGACCATAAAGGATGCCGGTGACGACCCGGACGTGACCCACGGCGCGCTGCTTTATTCGCGAGTGCAGCTGAAAGACGAACCGGGAATCCGTTTCATTGCCGGTATTGGCGTCGGCACCGTGACCCGCCCCGGACTGGTGCTGGGCGTCGGCGAACCGGCGATTAATCCGGTGCCACGCAAGATGATCAGCGATCACCTGAGCCTGCTCGCCACCGAAACCGGTTATGCCGGCGGCTTCGATGTCACGGTCAACGTCGAAGGCGGCGAAGCGCTGGCGCTGAAAACCATGAACCCGCGCCTGGGCATTCTCGGCGGCCTGTCGATCCTCGGCACCAGCGGCATCGTCCGGCCATTTTCCTGCGCGGCTTACATCGCGTCGATCCATCAAGGCATTGATGTCGCCAAGACCAACGGCTACCTGCATATCGCCGCGTGCACCGGCAATGCCAGCGAAGACACCATGCGAAGGGTCTACGACCTGCCGGAAATCGCCCTGATCGAAATGGGCGATTTCGTCGGCGCAGTGCTCAAGCATTTGCGCAAAGTACCTGTGGATAAACTCAGCCTGTGCGGGGGCTTCGGCAAGATCAGCAAACTCGCGGCCGGGCATATGGATCTGCACTCCCGTCACTCGAGCATCGATCTGCCGCAACTGGCGCAGTGGGCGGCGGCGATTGGCGCTGATGAGGTTTTACAGCAAGGTATTCGTGAGGCGAACACCAGTCAGCAGGCATTGGCCATGGCCAGTGCGGCGGGGATCGCGCTGGGCGATGAGGTCTGTCGCCATGCGTTGAATTTCGCTCGCAGCGTGGTGCCGGCGCAGGTGCAGGTCGAGGTGTTTGCGATTGATCGTCAGGGCGGGATTGTCGGCCATGCTGGAGGTTTTTAATGAAGCGGATTCTGCTGCTGGGCGGTGTGACCGAAGCGCTGGCGATTGCTCGCACGCTGGGGCCGGAACACATTTACAGTTTGGCCGGGGTTGGCCGGGTGCCGACTGATTTGAGCTGTCAGGTGCGCGTCGGTGGCTATGGCGGTGCCGAAGGTCTGGCGCAATTCGTTCGTGACGAAGGCATCGATCTGCTGCTCGATGCGACTCATCCTTATGCCGCGCAAATCAGTCTGAACGCCGCCACCGCCGCGCAACTGACTGGCATCCCCTGCTGGGCCTTGCGTCGTCCTGCGTGGCAGCCGCAGCCGGGCGATGACTGGCGCGAAGTCAGCGATTGGGCCGAACTGATCGCCGCACTCAAACCGTTTCACCGCCCATTGTTCACCCTCGGTCGCGAGCCGCTGCAACACCTCGACGAAATCCCTGTTGACCAGTTCTGGACCCTGCGCGCACTGGATGTTTATCCGGACAACGAGCGCTGCGAAGTGATCGGCGCCCGCGGGCCGTTTCTGCTCAAGGATGAACGGGCGCTGTTCGAGCGGCGGCAGATCGATGTGCTGATCAGCAAGAACAGCGGCAGCACCGCGACCGAGCCGAAGCTGGAAGTGGCGCGCGAGCGTGGGGTGCCGGTGATTGTGTTGAAGAGGCCGGGGTTGCCGGCGGTTGATCGGGAGTTTGCATCAACGTCTGAAGTCCTCGCCGCCCTCGCGACTGTTTGTTAACCCTGAAACATCGAAAACGTAAGTCCGCCTTCGCGGGCAAGCCCGCTCCCACAGTAATCGGTGGTGTATCCAGATTTTGTGTACGCCTCGCAACCTGTGGGAGCGGGCTTGCCCGCGATGACGTCTGTTCTGCCTGCATATGCCTTTAATCCTACAACCACGCAGGACACAGCCCACAACAACTTAACGAATCACCGACTTTCAGCATCCAGAGTCCACACTTACGCTCACCGTCTTTCAATCCTAAGGCGTGTACATCCTATGTCAGAAAAATTCCTCCGTTTCGACGTCAAGGACTTTCTCAAAACACCTGCCGATCTTGGCCAGTACGTCAAGGGTTGCGAAGTCGAAGACTCGGGCGATGGGCAACTCAACCGATTAGCATTCCGAGACGTCATGCAGACCATTCGTGAACGAATAGAAAACGACCCGAATTTCGCCCAGGCATTGCGAATCGAAGCCGCTACACTCATTCACAGTGGCGAAATCGAACTCGGGCGCAGACTCCTCAACCTCTTGCAAGAGGCACTGCGACACCAAACCGCACGACGCTTTTTTACTTATCGGCCCTGATCAGGCTAAATAGCCGCGCCTGATCGCCCACCCAACGGATCTGTCCCATGAACCGACACCGGTTAGCATTTGCCTGGATCGCCTGCTTTGCAGTGCTGTTCAACATGCTCGCCATGCCGATGACGGGAGCGATGGCGCAGGCGGCCAATTCACCGGCCGAACAATTGCTCTGGAGCAGTTTCTGCACCGGCAGCGGGACGAAGATGGTCGCGATCAACATTGCCGCCACCGATCAGCAAGCCCCGCCCAACGACAGCCATTCCAACATGCAGCATTGCTGGTGCTGCTCGGGCTCGGCGCCTTTGGTGGCGCTGCCGGGGCATACGCCGCAGCTGTATTTCACCCGCTATGACAGCAATCGCAGCGTGGCGCCCGCCTCACTGCAAACTCCCACACCGCGCCAGCAATGGCCAAGTCTCAACCCCCGCGCTTCCCCTCTGGTTTGATTTGTTCGCGCAATTGACCTGCGTTTCAAATCATTCTGGAGAACTGCCATGTTGAACAAACTGATCGTCATCGCTGCGCTGCTGGTGCCTGCGTGCTTCGCCCATGCCCACGAATACAAGGCCGGCGAGCTGGAAATCGCTCATCCGTGGTCGCAAGAGCTGCCGCCCAACGCGCCGACGGTTGCCGCCTATTTCGTGATTCACAACGCCGGCAAAACCGCTGATCGCCTGCTCAGCGTTGATTCGCCAATCGCCCCTGAAGCGCAACTGCACGAGCACGTGATGCAGGGCGATCTGATGAAGATGCAGCAAGTGCCGAGCGTCGAAGTCCCTGCCGGCGGCGAGGTAACCTTCGCGCCGATGGCTTATCACGTAATGCTGCTCAACCCAACCGATCGCAGTCAGCTCAGCGACGGCAAGCGCTTCCCCCTGACGATGCATTTCGAAAAGGCCGGTGACGTCACCGTCGAAGTCGCCGTGCAGAAGAAGCCGCCGCAAGACATGCCGGAACACGCGCACGCCCAATAACCGATCCGGTTGACGTCGCCCATGCGCCCGTTGAGCGCCAGGCCCTCCGCGCCACGCCGTCAGGCTGAACACCTGACCTGCGGCAGCTGGATCGCCCTGTTCGCCATGTTGATGATCTTCATCGGCCCACTGATTTCTCAGTCGATGCCGATGGATCAGCACGCCTCGACATCCATGCCAATGAGCATGGACATGTCGATGGAAATGCCCGGCATGGATCACTCCGGGCACGCTGCAAAACCTGTCGCCGAACACTGTCCGCCGCAAACCTCACATCACGCGATGTGGGAAAAGTGCGGTTATTGCAGCCTGCTGTTCAACTGTCCGGCGCTGACCGGCGGTGGTACTTTTGCCACGTTCAGCATCGCCCACGTCAACACCTTCACAGCGCCCTCTCCACGCCTGGGCCACGCCCGGCAAACCTTCTTCCCCGGCGCCCGCAGCCGCGCACCGCCCATCGCAGCGTAATCACCCGCCTCTGATTGCACACGGTTGAGAAGACAGCTTCAGGCTGCCGGCCGTGTCGTTTACGACTGTTTGATGGAAATTGTCATGTCCAGGTTTTTTGCTGTTCCACGCTCGGGCTCTGCCCAGGCGTCCTTTGCCTTGAACGAATCGCGGATTCGTTTCTCGCACGCTACCGCCGTCCTTTGCGGCATATTGCTGGCCCCGCTGGTGCTGGCCGATGAGCACACCGGCCATTTGGAAGAACTGAGCCCGACGGTGATCACCGCCATCGCGCCGAGCTCGCCACTGACCATCGTCACCAACCCCAAGGACCCGCGCCAACCGGTGCCGGCCAGCGATGGCGGTGATTACCTGAAGACCATCCCGGGCTTTGCCCTGGTGCGCAATGGCGGCACCAACGGCGATCCAGTGCTGCGCGGCATGTTCGGCTCACGCCTGAACATCCTCACCAACGGCGGCGTGATGCTCGGCGCCTGCCCGGGCCGGATGGACGCGCCGACCTCGTACATCTCGCCGGAAACCTACGACAAACTCACCGTGATCAAAGGCCCGCAAACCGTACTCTACGGTCCCGGCGCCTCGGCGGGCACGGTGCTGTTTGACCGAGAACCGGAGAGCTTCGGCGAACTCGGCACCCGAGTGAATGCGAGCATTCTGGCCGGCTCCCACGGGCGCTTCGACAAAGTCGTCGACGCCGCTGCCGGCGGGCCATTGGGCTACGTGCGGGTGATCGGCAACACCGCGCATTCCGACGACTATCGCGACGGTAACAACGACATCGTCGGCTCGCGTTACGACAAGTGGAACGGCGACGTTGCGCTCGGCTGGACGCCGGACGCTGACACCCTGATCGAACTGACCGCCGGCAAGGGCGACGGCGAGGCGCGCTATGCCGGGCGGGGTATGGACGGCTCGCAGTTCTTGCGTGAAAGCCTCGGTCTGCGTGTTGAGAAATCCAACATCAGCGACGTGCTGGAGAAGCTGGAGGCGCAGGTCTACTACAACTACGCCGATCATGTGATGGACAACTACACCCTGCGCAAACCATCCGGCACCGGGATGATGGCCGGGCCGATGGCGTCCAACGTTGACCGTCGCACCCTAGGCGCACGGATCAAAGCCACCTGGCGCTGGGCTGATATCCAGCTGATCACCGGTCTCGATGCGCAGACCAACGAACACCGTCAGCGCAGCGGCATGGGAATCGATACCTACAAGGATCAGCCCTACACCAAGGACGCCGACTTTCATAACTACGGCGTGTTCAGCGAAATGACCTGGTACGCCGCCGACCGTGATCGGCTGATCACTGGCGCCCGGGTTGATCGCGCCTCGGCCAAGGATTATCGGCAGAGCAGCGGCTCCGGAATGATGTCCCGGCCGAATCCCACCGCCGATGAAACCCGCGCCGACACCCTGCCAAGCGGCTTCGTGCGTTACGAGCATGACCTGGCCGACAGCCCGACCACGCTCTACGCCGGCCTCGGTCACGCGCAACGCTTCCCGGATTACTGGGAGCTGTTCTCGCCGAAATCCGGCCCGGCGGGCTCGGTCAATGCCTTCGATTCGATCAAACCGGAAAAGACCACTCAACTCGACTTCGGCGTGAACTACAAGAGCGCCGACCTCGAAGCCTGGGCCTCGGGCTACATCGGCGTGGTGCGTGACTACATCCTGTTCGACTACACGCCGACGAGGATGGGCATGAGCACTTCGCGCGCGGAAAACATCGACGCGCGGATCATGGGCGGTGAACTCGGTGCTGCTTACAACCTCACCGACAACTGGAAAGCCGATGCGACCCTGGCCTACGCCTGGGGCAAGAACAGCAGCGACGGCAAGGCACTGCCGCAGATGCCGCCGCTGGATGCACGCTTCGGCCTGACCTATACCGAAAACAACTGGAGCGCCGGCGCGCTGTGGAGGGTGGTTGCTGCGCAAAACCGCATCGACCAGAACAAGGGCAACGTGGTCGGCAAGGATTACGACAAGAGTTCCGGCTTCGGCGTGTTCTCGCTCAACGGTGCCTACCGGATCAACAAAAACTGGAAGGTCAGCAGCGGCGTCGACAACCTGTTCGGCAAGGCGTACGCCGAACACCTGAACCTGGCGGGCAACGCCGGTTTCGGCTACCCGGCCAATGACCCGCAAGCGATCAATGAACCGGGGCGCACGCTCTGGACCAAGGTGGACATGAGTTTCTGACACCCACCCATGTGGGAGCGAGCCTGCTCGCGAAGGCATCGTGCCAGACGACATCAATGTTGGATGTGCCGTCCCCTTCGCGAGCAGGCTCGCTCCCACAGGGAATGCGGTGTAGCAACCTGAATGAACAACTAAAAGATCCAAGCCAAGCGGAGCAAACGTGATGCAAAAGCCCAAACCGAATTTCTACAACCTGGCCTGGCGTTGGCATTTCTATGCCGGATTGTTCGTCGCGCCTTTCATGGTGATGCTGGCCCTGACCGGCATCATTTACCTGTTCAAACCTCAACTCGACTCACTGATGTACAGCAGCCTGCTCAACGTCCCGGCCGGCCATCACACCGTCCCGGCCGATGACCTGTTGCAACGGGTGAAAAGCGCTCATCCACAGGGCCAGGTCACGCAATATCTGCCGCCAGTGAACGCCGAACGCAGTGCGCAGTTTGTCGTGACCAACGCCGGCCACGAACTGAATGTCTTCGTCGATCCGTACCACGGCGACATCCTCGGCGAGCAGGATGCCAAGCAGAATCTGCAAGCCGTCGCCCGCGCCATCCATGGCGAATTGATGATCGGCACCGTCGGTGACCGATTGATCGAAATGGCCGCCGGCTGGGGCGTGGTCCTGGTGGTGTCGGGACTGTTCCTCTGGTGGCCACGCGGTCAGGCAGCGGGGATTCTCTGGCCGCGCCTGAACAGTCGCGGTCGCGTGTTGTGGCGTGATCTGCACGCCGTCACCGGGTTCTGGGGCGCGACGTTGTTGCTGGTGATGCTACTCAGCGGCATGACCTGGACCGGCTTCTGGGGCAAGCAATACGCGCAGGTCTGGAACGTGTTCCCGGCAGCGATGTGGGACAACGTGCCGACCTCCGACGTTGAAGCCCGCAGCCTCAACAGCGCCACGCGCCAGACCGTGCCATGGGCGATGGAAAACACGCCGATGCCGATGTCCGGCGACCACGCCGAACACATGGCCCACAGCGGCATGCAACACGGCCCTGCCGCGCCAACCATAAGCCTGCAAGACGTGCAGAACATCGCCACGCAGCGCAAGGTCGAGCCGGGTTACAGCATCACCTTGCCGACCACCGCCACCGGTGTGTTCACCATCGCGGTGTTCGCCGATGACCCGCGCAACGACGCGACCCTCCACGTTGATCAATACACCGGCAACGTCCTCGCTGATGTGCGTTTCGAACAGTACGGCACGGTGGCCCGCGCCACAGAAATCGGCGTGATGCTGCATGAAGGCAAGATGTTCGGCACCTTCAACCAGATCGTCGTGCTGCTGATCTGCCTGATGATTCTGCTCAGCGCCGTCAGCGGCGTGGTGATCTGGTGGAAGCGCCGGCCACAGGGCAAGTTCGGCGTGCCGCCGCTGCGGCATGACTTGCCGAAGTGGAAAACCGGCGTGGTGATCATGCTGGCGCTGGCGGTGATTTTTCCGCTGGTGGGGGCTTCGCTGGTGGTGGTGTGGCTGCTGGATCGACTGTTGCTGTCGCGATTTGGCCGACAAGCTGAATCTGCCTCACCTTCATCATGAATCAGGCGAGATGCGCGTTTTAGACAGCTCTATAGAATGCCGAGGCTTATAATTCGGCAGCCCCTAGTGTTACTGTATAACTCTTGTTTGCCATTCTGCCCGCGGCCTAAAGCTGCGGGCTTTCTTTTGCAGAAGTGATTCACCGCCCCGATGAACAAGTACCTCTTGTCCAGCCTCTGCCTGTTCGTGATGAACAGCGCCCATGCCGATAGCCAACCACTGACCCTGCCCACCGGCAGCATCACTGCGCCGGCAGTTGACGAGGAAAACGTCAGTCTAACCACGCCGACCACCGCCGGTTCGCGCCTGAACCTGACGGCCATGGAAACCCCGGCCAGCGTCGAAAGCCTCAGCGGCGAGCAAGTCCGCGCCCGTGGCGATCAAAGCGTGCAGGACGCCGTATCGCGCAGCACCGGCATCAGTCGCACCGGGACGCCGGGCGATGGCGGCGCGTCGTTGCAGGCGCGCGGTTTTACCGGGCAGAGTTCGGTGATGCAGTTGTATGACGGCAACCGGATGTACACCGGTATGGGCACGGTCACCTTCCCGGTCGACACCTGGTCGGTGGAGCGCGTCGATGTGCTGCGCGGCCCGGCCTCGGTGCTGTACGGCGAAGGCGCGACCGGTGCGGTGGTCAACGTGATCCCGAAGAAGCCGTTCGAGGGCGAGCTCGAAAACCATGTGCGCGTCGGTTACGGCTCATACGACCGCCAGCAGCAAGCCTTCGACAGCGGCGGATCGCTGACCGACACCCTGAGCTACCGCCTCAACCTCAATCGTCTGCGCAGCAACGGCTGGATCGATCGCGGCGATTCCTCCAGCGACTTCATCAGTGCCGCGCTGCGCTGGCAGGCCACTGATGATCTGGCGTTCACCCTCGCCCATGACTATGGCGACCAGCGCCCGCAGAACTATTTCGGCACGCCACTGATCAACGGCCGGTTGCAGGACAGCCTGCGCGACAAGAACTACAACGTGCGCGACGACAAGCAGCACTACAACGATCAGTGGACGCGCCTGACCAGTGACTGGCAGATCAATGACTCGGTCAGCGCCAGCAACGAGCTGTACTACCTCAAGGCCCAGCGTCGCTGGCAGAACGCCGAGAACTACAACTTCAATACCGACACACAACATTTGAGCCGCAGCGGTTACTTCGGCATCGGCCACAAGCAGGAGCAGGTCGGTGATCGCCAGACCTTCACCTTCAAACACTCACTGTTCGGCCTCGACAGCCAGACCGTTACCGGTGTCGATTACAACCGCATCCGCTTCCAGCTCAACAGCAACTCGCCATTCAACGACGTGTTGCCGAATGGCCGGCCACTGGATCTGCATCACCCGCAATCGGGTTATTTCGAGAGCAGCAATCCGTACCGCGACCAGTTCGACAGCACCACCCGACAAATGTCGGTGTTCGCTGAAAACCGCACGCAGCTGAGTGAGCGCTGGTCGCTGGTAACCGGTATGCGCCGCGATTACGTGCATGTGGATCGCAACGGCCTGACCGATGGCAGCCAGAGCGACAGGACCCTGACCGGCAATAACTGGAAGGCCGGCCTGGTGTTTGCGTTGACGCCGCAGACTTCGTTCTACGGTCAGATGGCGACCAGCACCGATGGCATCGGTGGCTTGATTTCCCTCAGTCCGAATCAGCAGCAGTACGACTTGTCGACCGCCCGCCAGACCGAGATCGGCCTCAAGCAGTTGTTCTGGGATCAGCGCGGCGAGTTCACGCTGGCGGCCTATCGCATCGTCAAAAAGAAACTGCTGACGGACGACCCGGGCAACCCGACGCTCAAGCAACAGGTCGGCCAGCAGTCATCCAACGGCCTGGAAGCCAGCCTCGATCTGCAATTGCCCTACGCCTGGCAACTGCAAGCCAACGCGGCGATCGTGAAGGCCAGGTATGACGATTTTTCCGAGGTAGTTAATGGTCAGACCTTGTCGTACAACGGCAACCGCCCGGTGGATGTGCCACGTCGTACCGCGAATCTGTGGTTGAACAAAAACCTCAGCGATGACCTGAAAGCCGGTGCGGGTGTGCGTTATGTCGATGCGCGTTACGCCGACATGGCCAACCGCAATGAGCTGCCGAGTTACACCGTGGTGGATGCGACCCTGTCGTGGAAAGCCTTGCGCAACACCACGCTGGGCTTGCAGGTGAACAATCTGTTTGACCGCCAGTACGCACAAAGCCAATACAATGAGGGCCAGCAGTGGATACTCGGTGAGCCGAGATCGTTCTTTGTCACGGCTGATTACACCTTTTAAAAGCGGAAACACTCTTGTGGCGAGGGGATTTATCCCCGATGGACCGCGCAGCGGTCCCAAACCTGTAGTCACGGTTTATCAGAAGACCGTATTCATCGATTTACGACGGCTTCGACGCCGATCGGGGATAAATCCCCTCGCCACAAATGCTACTGAAATCAGGAAAGTAATGACCTCACTGACCCTCACCAACCTCGCCTGGACACCGCTGGGCCACGGCCACTGCCATCACCAGTTCCAACTGCGTGACGCCTCCTTGCAAGTGGCTGCCGGTGAGTTCGTCGGGCTGATCGGTCCCAATGGCAGCGGCAAGACCAGCCTGTTGCGCTGCGCCTACCGCTTCAGCCAACCGGAAAGCGGTGAGGTCAGTCTCGATCACTACAACGTCTGGAAGCAGTCCTCGCGCTGGTGCGCGCAACGCATCGCCGTGGTCCTGCAGGAGTTCCCCGACGCCTTCGGCCTGACCGTCGAAGAAGTCGTCGCCATGGGCCGCACGCCGCACAAGGGTCTGTTCGATGGCGAAACCCTCGAGGACCGCAACCTCGCCACCCAGGCGCTCAAATCGGTAGGCCTCGAAGGCTTCGAAGACCACGCCTTCGCCACCCTTTCCGGCGGTGAAAAACAGCGGGTGATTCTCGCCCGCGCCCTGACCCAGCAACCGCAACTGCTGATCCTCGACGAGCCGACCAACCACCTCGACCCGCGTTATCAGCTGGAACTGCTGCAACTGGTCAAACGTCTGCAAATCGGCACGCTGGCGAGCATTCACGACCTGAACCTCGCTGCTGCTTTCTGCGACCGACTCTATGTGATCAACCACGGACGCATCGTCGCCAGCGGCACGCCGCAAGAAGTGCTCACCACCGAACTGCTGCGCGAGGTGTTCGGCGTCGAGGCATTGATCGACTCCCACCCCCTTCACGGCTACCCGCGAATCACCTGGATAACCCGACCATGACTGTGCGTTCCCTGCTTTGCGTCGCTCTTCTGTTGTGCAGTGCCCAGGCGCTGGCCGAGGCCACGGAGTACCCGCTGACCATTCAGAGCTGCAACCGCGAAGTGACCTTCAAGCAAGCGCCGCAACACGCGGTCAGCCACGACATCAACATGACCCAGATGATGCTCGCCCTCGGCCTGAAGTCGCGCATGGCCGGTTACAGCGGCGTCAATGGCTGGAAGTCAGTGACGCCCGACATGCAGTCGTTGCTCGACGGTTTGCCAGAGCTGGCGGCGAAATATCCGTCGGTGGAAACCCTGCTCAATGCCAACGTCGATTTTTTCTTCGCCGGCTGGGATTACGGCATGCGCGTCGGCGGCGATCTCACCCCGCAAACCCTGCAACCGCTGGGCATCAATGTGTATGAGTTGACCGAGTCCTGCGCGTTCGTGATGAAGCGCCCGGCCGCATCGCTTGAAGACACTTACAACGATCTGCGCAACCTCGGCAAAATCTTCGACGTGCAGGATCGCGCCAATGCGCTGATCGCCCGGATGCAGGCGCAAGTCGCCGACGTGCGCAAAGACCTGCCCGCCGAAAAACCGCGGGTTTTCCTCTACGACAGCGGCGAAGACCGCGCCATGACTTCCGGCCGCCTCGGCATGCCGCAGGCGCTGATCGACGCGGCGGGCGGGCGTAATATTCTCGATGACGTCGAAGCGAGCTGGACGCGGGTCAATTGGGAGACCGTGGTCGAGCATAATCCGCAGGTCATCGTGATCGTCGACTACAGCGAAATCACTGCCGAGCAGAAGATTGAATTTCTGCTGAACAACAAAGCCCTGCAATCGGTGGACGCGATCAAGAACCAGCGCTTCATCGTCATTCCGTATGTGCAGGCCACGCCGGGGATCGACAACGTGCTGGCGGTGGAAACCCTGGCCAAAGGTTTCCACGGCGAATGATCAACCGTCGCTACGCCCTGCTGCTGATCGCCCTCGGCGCCGTGTTGCTGGTGTCGTGCGTGGTGTCGCTCGGCTTCGGCCCCGCGCGGGTGCCGGTGGACGTGGTGTGGCGTATTTTGCTGCACAAGACGCTAGGCATTGGCGAGGTGGACTGGAGCGCCGGGCAGGAACACATCGTCTGGCTGATCCGCGTGCCGCGCATGTTGCTCGGCGCGCTGGTGGGCGCCGGTCTGGCGCTGATCGGCGCGGTGTTGCAAGCGGTGACGCGCAATCCTCTGGCCGATCCTCATCTGCTTGGCGTGACATCAGGGGCGACATTGGGCGCGGTGATCGTGGTGCTGCATGTCGGTGAAATCATCGGCCTGCTGACCTTGCCGATTGCCGCATTCATCGGCGCCCTGCTGAGCATGCTGGTAGTGCTGGCGATTGCCAGTCGGCAGGGCCGGCTCGACAGTGACCGCCTGTTGTTGTGCGGCGTGGCGGTGTCGTTCGTGATGATGGCGATTGCCAATCTACTGCTGTTCATGGGCGACCATCGCGCCAGTTCAGCGGTGATGTTCTGGATGCTCGGCGGCCTCGGGCTGGCGCGTTGGGAGTTGCTGGCGGTGCCGGCAGCGAGCGTGCTGCTCGGGTTGATCTTGCTGCTGGGCATGGCCCGCCCATTGAACGCGCTGATGGCCGGCGAACAGACTGCCGTCACCCTCGGTTTGAATGCTCGCTCGGTGCGCTTGCGGGTCTTTGTCATCGCCTCGCTGATGACCGGTGTGCTGGTGTCGATCAGTGGCTCGATCGGTTTTGTCGGGCTGATGGTGCCGCACATTGCCCGACGTCTGGTGGGTGCCGAACACCGGCGATTGCTGCCGGCGTGCGTGTTGCTGGGGAGCGTGTTTCTGATCTGGGTCGACGTCGCCGCCCGCACAATGATCGCCCCCGAAGACCTGCCCATCGGCGTCGCCACTGCCGCAATCGGTGGGCTGTTCTTCATCGGTCTGATGCGCCGCCGCTGAACCAACACAGATCAAAAATGTGGGAGCGAGCCTGCTCGCGAATACGGTGTGTCATTCACCAGTGATGTTGACTGACACGATCTATTCGCGAGCAGGCTCGCTCCCACATTTGATTTGTAGTGAGCGTAAAATCGCGCCCCAATCTGGCGCGGCCGCCTGCACCAACGCTCCCTCCGCGTTCCTTCATGGTGCATCGCGACCGCGCACAACCGCTCTAAACCGACGTTTTCCTGCCCATCCCCGACCGGGCACAGCCCTTGCAAAACACCCTTCAGTCGTCCGCATCTGCCAACCATAAAAAACTTTAACGTTCATGGAGATCGCACAATGAAGCGTCGCAGTTTGATCAAGGCTTTCACACTCACGGCATCCATTGCCGCGATGAGCATGACCTGGACTGTCCAGGCCGCCGAGACCATCAAGGTCGGTATCCTGCATTCGTTGTCCGGCACCATGGCGATCTCTGAAACGTCGCTCAAAGACATGGCGCTGATGACCATCGACGAGATCAACGCCAAGGGCGGGGTGAACGGCAAGATGCTCGAACCGGTGGTGGTTGACCCTGCATCCAACTGGCCGCTGTTCGCCGAAAAGGGCCGGCAGTTGCTGACACAAGACAAGGTCGCGGTGGTGTTCGGCTGCTGGACCTCGGTGTCGCGCAAATCGGTGCTGCCGGTGTTCGAAGAGCTCAATGGTCTGCTGTTCTACCCGGTGCAGTACGAAGGCGAAGAGATGTCGCCGAACGTCTTCTACACCGGCGCCGCGCCGAACCAGCAAGCGATCCCGGCGGTTGAATACCTGATGAGCGAAGAAGGCGGCAGCGCCAAGCGCTACTTCCTGCTCGGCACCGACTACGTCTACCCGCGCACCACCAACAAGATTCTGCGTTCGTTCCTGCATTCCAAAGGCGTGGCCGACAAGGACATCGAAGAGGTCTACACCCCGTTCGGTCACAGCGACTATCAAACCATCGTCGCCAACATCAAGAAATTCTCGGCCGGCGGCAAGACGGCCGTTATCTCCACGGTCAACGGCGACTCCAACGTGCCGTTCTATAAAGAGCTGGCCAACCAGGGTCTGAAAGCTACCGACGTACCGGTCGTGGCGTTCTCGGTCGGCGAAGAAGAACTGCGCGGCATCGACACCAAACCGTTGGTGGGCAACCTCGCGGCGTGGAACTACTTCGAGTCGGTGGAGAACCCGCAGAACAAGAAATTCGTCGCTGACTGGAAAGCCTACGCGAAGAAACACAACCTGCCTGGCGCTGACAAAGCGGTGACCAACGATCCGATGGAGGCCACGTATGTCGGCATCCACATGTGGGCGCAAGCGGTAGAGAAAGCCAAATCCACTGACGTCGACAAGGTTCGCGAAGCACTCGCCGGCCAGACCTTTGCCGCGCCGTCCGGCTACACCCTGACCATGGACAAGACCAATCACCACCTGCACAAACCGGTGATGATCGGCGAGATTCAGAGCGACGGTCAGTTCAACGTGGTGTGGCAGACCGAGGGACCGATCCGTGCGCAGCCGTGGAGCCCGTTTATCGATGGCAATGACAAGAAGCCGGATTATGCGGTGAAGAGCAACTGAGCCATTGGCTGTCAGGCCTGAGCAAAGGGCTTGAGCCTGACACCAATCCTGTGGGAGCTGGCTTGCCAGCGATGGCCTCACCTCGGTCCAACATGTACACCGAGTCGCCTGCATCGCTGGCAAGCCAGCTCCCACAAAATCCAAGCAAGGCGACTCTTTATGCCCACTGCCATCTACCGCTTTTTTCTCGCCATCGCACTCTTGTTGCCGATGGCCGCCCACGCCGGCGATGCCGAAGACTTCGTCGCGGCCAATCCCGTGCAACAGGCGAAACTGCTCGAAGCCTGGGCCGCGCAGCCCGACCCGGCCCGTATCGAACTGATCAACGCCCTGCAACAAGGCGAACTGACCGTCGACGGCCAAGCGAAAACCCTGCGCCTGAACAATCGCCTGCGGGGTCTGATCGACACTGCCATGGCCAGCCACCAATTGCTCGCCGCCGACGCCAAAATCCGTCTGACTGCCGCGCAGCAATTGCAGAAAAGCGCGAAACCCGCGCAGCTGAAATTCCTCGACCAGCAACTGGCTGGCGAAAAAGACGAGAGTGTTCACGCCGCCCTGAGTTTGGCGCTGGCCAATCTGCAATTGGTCGACAGCGACCCGACCGTGCGCCTCGCCGCCGTGCGTCTGCTCGGCGAAACCGGCGATCCACTGGCCCGTACGCGCCTCGAAGGTTTGCTCGAACCCGGCGTCGAAACCGATGCCAATGTGCGTACCGCCGCCGAAACCAGCCTCGCCCAGGTCAAACGCAAACTGTTGATCGGCGAGATCCTCGGCCAAGCCTTCAGCGGCATGTCGCTCGGTTCGATTCTGCTGCTCGCGGCGCTCGGTCTGGCCATCACCTTTGGCCTGCTCGGGGTGATCAACATGGCCCACGGCGAGATGCTGATGCTCGGCGCCTACTCGACGTATGTGGTGCAGCTGATGTTCCAGCGTTATGCACCGCAGGCCATCGAGTTCTATCCGCTGATCGCCTTGCCGGTGGCATTTTTCGTCACCGCCGCCATTGGCATGGCGCTGGAGCGCACGGTGATTCGTCACCTCTACGGCCGACCACTGGAAACGCTGCTCGCGACGTGGGGCATCAGCCTGATGCTGATTCAATTGGTGCGCTTGTTGTTCGGCGCGCAGAACGTCGAAGTGGCGAACCCGGCGTGGCTGTCCGGCGGGATTCAGGTGTTGCCGAACCTGGTGCTGCCGTACAACCGCATCGTCATCATCGCCTTCGCCTTGTTTGTGGTGGTGCTGACCTGGCTGCTGCTGAACAAGACCCGCTTGGGCCTCAACGTTCGTGCCGTCACCCAGAACCGCAACATGGCCGCTTGCTGCGGCGTACCCACCGGGCGTGTCGACATGCTCGCTTTCGGTCTCGGTTCAGGCATCGCCGGCCTCGGCGGCGTGGCGCTGAGCCAGATCGGCAACGTCGGCCCGGATCTGGGCCAGAGCTACATCATCGACTCGTTTCTGGTGGTGGTACTGGGCGGGGTCGGTCAACTGGCCGGCAGCGTGCTCGCCGCGTTCGGCCTCGGTATCGCCAACAAGATTCTTGAACCGCAGATCGGTGCGGTGCTCGGCAAGATCCTGATCCTCGCGCTGATCATTCTGTTTATCCAGAAACGTCCGCAAGGTCTCTTCGCATTGAAAGGACGGGTGATCGACTGATGAACCAGCCTCTGTTAGTCACGGCCACACAAAAGGCCGGGCCAAAAGTCACGATCGCGGTCGGCGCGGTGATTCTTGCCCTGTTGATCGCCCTGCCGTTGTTGTCCTTGCTACCGGCAGAAAGTGCCCTGCATATTTCGGCCTACACCCTGACACTGGTCGGCAAGATTCTTTGCTACGCCATCGTCGCTCTGGCGCTGGATCTGGTCTGGGGTTACGCCGGTTTGCTGTCCCTGGGCCACGGGTTGTTCTTCGCGCTCGGCGGTTATGCGATGGGCATGTACCTGATGCGTCAGGCCGCCGGTGATGGTTTGCCGGCGTTCATGACCTTCCTGTCGTGGACTGAGCTGCCGTGGTACTGGACCGGCACCAGCAGCTTCGTCTGGGCCATGTGTCTGGTGGTGCTGGCGCCGGGATTGCTCGCGCTGGTGTTTGGCTTTTTCGCCTTCCGCTCGCGGATCAAGGGCGTGTATTTCTCGATCATGACCCAGGCCCTGACCTTCGCCGGCATGCTCCTGTTTTTCCGCAACGAAACCGGGTTCGGCGGCAACAACGGCTTCACCAATTTCCGCACGATTCTCGGTTTCGGCATCACCGAACCGGGGACCCGTGCGGTGCTGTTTCTCGCCACGGTGTTGTTGCTGGTGGCCAGTCTGTTCATCGGTTGGCGTCTGGCGCAGAGCAAGTTCGGGCGGGTGCTGACCGCGCTGCGCGATGCGGAAAACCGCTTGATGTTCTGCGGCTACGACCCGCGCGGTTTCAAATTGTTTGTCTGGGTGTTGAGCGCCGTCCTGTGCGGTCTGGCCGGGGCGTTGTACGTGCCGCAGGTCGGGATCATCAACCCGAGCGAAATGTCACCGACCAACTCCATCGAAGCGGCAGTCTGGGTCGCCCTCGGCGGTCGCGGCACCTTGATCGGTCCCCTGCTCGGGGCCGGCGTGGTCAACGGCATGAAGAGCTGGTTCACCGTGGCCTTCCCCGAATACTGGCTGTTCTTCCTCGGCGCGCTGTTCATCGTCGTGACGCTGTACCTGCCCAAAGGCGTGATTGGCCTGCTGAAGAAACGAGGTGAGCAATGAGAGTGACAGCGAGCGCCGAATTCATGCTGGAACCCGCCTTTTTCCCTGTCGAACCGAACAAGGATGCCGGCACCAGCCGTGACTCCATCGGCCTCGGCCAAAGCGCCGGCCCGGGGCTCGACACTCGCCACGGCACGATCCTGACCCTGGAAGACATCAGCGTCAGCTTCGACGGTTTCCGCGCGTTGAACAATCTCAACCTGTACATCGGCGTCGGCGAATTGCGCTGCATCATCGGCCCCAACGGCGCCGGTAAAACCACGTTGATGGACGTGATCACCGGTAAGACTCGCCCCAGCCACGGCAAGGCCTGGTTCGGCGAAACCCTCGACCTGACGCAGATGAGCGAAGTGCAGATCGCCCAGGCCGGGATCGGTCGCAAGTTCCAGAAACCCACCGTGTTCGAGGCCTTGAGCGTGTTTGAAAACCTCGAACTGGCGCAGAAGACTGACAAATCGGTGTGGGCCAGTTTGCGTGCGCGCCTGAGCAGCGAGCAGAAGGATCGCATCAGCGAAGTGCTGGAGACGATTCGCCTGACCACCTCGGTCAACCGCCCGGCGGGCCTGTTGTCCCACGGCCAGAAGCAGTTTCTGGAAATCGGCATGTTGCTCATGCAGGACCCACAACTGTTGCTGCTCGACGAACCGGTGGCGGGCATGACCGACGCCGAAACCGAATTCACCGCCGAGCTGTTCAAGTCGCTGGCCGGCAAACATTCGCTGATGGTGGTGGAACACGACATGGGCTTTGTCGGCTCGATTGCCGACCACGTCACCGTGCTGCACCAGGGCAGCGTACTGGCCGAAGGCTCGCTTGAGCAGGTGCAGGAAAACGAGCGGGTGATCGAGGTCTACCTCGGCCGCTGAACTGCAAAAACCTATCAAAACTGTGGGAGCTGGCTTGCCAGCGATGAGGTCGACACATCCAGCATTGATGCCGACTGATCCACCGCTATCGCTGGCAAGCCAGCTCCCACAGGGTTCTGTGTGCAACAGAAGGAATTTGAGAATGCTGCAAGTCGACAAGCTGCATCAGTACTACGGCGGTAGCCACATCCTCCGTGGCCTCAGTTTCGACGTGAAAGTCGGCGAAGTCACTTGCCTGCTCGGCCGTAACGGCGTCGGCAAGACCACCCTGCTCAAATGCCTGATGGGTTTGCTCCCGGCCAAGGAAGGCGCGGTGAATTGGGAGGGCAAACCGATCACCACGTTCAAGCCGCACCAGCGTGTGCACGCCGGGATCGCCTATGTGCCACAAGGCCGGGAAATCTTCGGTCGGCTGACCGTGGAAGAAAATCTGCTGATGGGTTTATCACGCTTTCCCGGCAGCGAAGCGAAAGAGGTGCCAGGTTTCATCTACGAATTGTTCCCGGTGCTGCTACAAATGAAGCAGCGTCGCGGCGGCGATCTGTCCGGTGGGCAACAACAGCAATTGGCGATTGGCCGCGCACTGGCCAGCCGTCCGCGTTTGCTGATCCTCGACGAACCCACCGAAGGCATTCAACCCTCGGTGATCAAAGAGATCGGCGCGGTGATCAAGAAGCTCGCGGCGCGCGGCGACATGGCGATTCTGCTGGTCGAGCAGTTCTACGATTTCGCCGCTGAGCTGGCCGATCAATACCTGGTGATGTCCCGGGGTGAGATCGTGCAGCAGGGTCGCGGTGAAAATATGGAAGCCGAAGGTGTGCGCGGGCTGGTAACGATCTAGTACAACGAACTAATCTGTAGCTTCCTAACGATAATTACAAATCATGAATTCGACTGTTTCACCTGCCCTGTTTACCCCGAGCTGGCACGCCGAGCTGGAACTGGCCTACGCCCGTTTCGACGACTGCACGCGCCCGGTCATGCGTCGGCACCTCGGCCCGCTGCGGGTGCAAAAGCATCTGTACGCCGAAGGCCCCGAAGTCTGCCAACACATCATCGTCCACCCACCGGGCGGGATTGCTGGCGGTGACCGACTGGATATCAGCGCCCGCGTAGAACACAACGCCTGGGCGCAGATCACCAGCCCCGGCGCAGCCAAGTGGTATCGCGCCGGGGGACCCGCTTATCAGAAGCTCGACTTGCGGGTAGCGGCCGGGGCGACACTGGAATGGTTGCCGCAAGAGACCATCGTCTACAGCGCCGCTCAGGCCGAACTGACCACCTCGATTGACCTGGAAGGTGACGCCCGGCTGTTCTACTGGGACGTGGTGGCGCTGGGTCGCCCGGCCAGTGGCGAGCGCTTCGACCTCGGGCATTTTCAAGCGCATCTGGATATTCGTCGCGACGGTCGATTGCTCTGGCATGAACGTCAGCGCATTGTCGGCGACGACGGTTTGCTTGATTCGCCGATTGGTCTGGATGGCAATCCGGTGTTTGCGACGCTGCTGGTAACGGGTGAAATCGATGCTGAACTGCTGGAGCGTTGCCGCTCGCTGAATCACCAGGTACGCGGGGATCTGACCCAGTTGCCGGGTTTGCTGGTCGCCCGATGCCTGGCCAGTGAAGCGCTGTTGGCTCGTGGCTGGCTCATCGATTTATGGCGATTGCTAAGACCCGCCCTGCTAGGACGAGAAGCCCGACCACCACGAATCTGGAGTACTTGAAGGCCCCCCTCACCCCCCGCCCTCTCCCGGGGTAGAGGGAGCCTGACCGAGTTGTCTGGAAAGAATTTTGCAGTCTCAAAAAACATGACTGACTGGCCCGGCCTCAACAATCAACCGCGATCAGTCCCCTCTCCCTCCGGGAGAGGGCTAGGGTGAGGGGTGGTTCCAACTGGCACCGCGCTCACCGCAACAACCACACAAATCTGCCCATATGGATTTCAAACGATGGACCTGACCCCACGCGAAAAAGACAAGCTGTTGATCTTCACCGCCGGCCTCGTCGCCGAGCGGCGTTTGGCCCGTGGTGTGAAGCTCAACTACCCGGAAGCCATGGCCTACATCTCCGCAGCCTTGCTCGAAGGTGCCCGTGATGGTCAGACCGTGGCCGAGCTGATGCACTACGGCACCACCCTGCTCAGCCGTGAGCAAGTGATGGAAGGCATCCCGGAAATGATCCCGGAGATCCAGGTCGAAGCGACGTTCCCCGACGGCACCAAACTGGTCACCGTCCACCAACCGATCGTCTGAGGCCGCGCCATGACTTACAGCATTCGCGATGCTTTACATGCCGACCTGCCGGCGATCCGCGACATCTATAACGACGCCGTGCTCAACACCACGGCGATCTGGAACGAGTCGGCCGTCGACCTCGGCAATCGTCAGGCGTGGTTCAGTGCCCGCCAAGCGCAGGCCTATCCGATCCTGGTGATCGTCGACAGCGACAACAGCGTGCTCGGCTACGCTTCCTACGGTGACTGGCGACCATTCGACGGTTTCCGCCACACCGTCGAACACTCGGTCTACGTACGCAGCGATCAGCGCAGCAATGGCCTGGGGCCCAAGCTGATGACGGCATTGATCGACCGCGCGAAACGCGGCGGCAAACACGTGATGGTCGCCGCCATCGAAAGCGGTAACGCCGCCTCGATTCGTCTGCATGAACGCGCCGGATTCGTCACCACCGGGCAGATGCCGCAAGTCGGCACCAAGTTCGGCCGCTGGCTCGACCTGACCTTCATGCAACTGATCCTCAACCCTGGCGCGGAGCCGCCCGATACCAACAAGGAGTGACACCGATGAACCCTGCCCAACTGCGACGCGTCAATGCGGAAAGTTTTGCGCACTATCGTCAGGGCCTGATTGACCTGCTGCTGGATGCCGTGGGTTATGGCGCCAGCGTCGGCTTCATGGCCGACCTCGATGCCGCTCAGGCCCGCGCCTATTTCGATGACGTTCAACAACAAGTGAACAAGGGCAGCGTGTTGCTGTGGGTGGTGGTCAAGGACGAGCAGGTGCTGGCCAGTGTGCAACTGGGCCTGTGCCAGAAGGCCAACGGCCTCAATCGCGCCGAGGTGCAAAAACTGCTGGTGCGTGAACACGCCCGCCGGCGCGGTCTCGGTCAGCAACTGATGCAGGCGCTGGAGCAGGAAGCCCCCAAGCACAAGCGCGGCATGCTCTACCTCGACACAGAAGCGGGTTCGCCGGCTGAAGATTTCTACAAGGCCCTGGGTTACACCCGCGCCGGGGAAATCCCCGATTACGCCTGCGACCCGAATGGCACGTATCGAGCGACCGCCCTCTATTACAAGATTCTGCAAGGAGCCCAGTGATGATTCCTGGCGAGTATCAGATCCAGCCCGGCGACATCGAGCTCAATGTCGGCCGCCGCACCGTCAGCCTGAAAGTCGCCAACAGCGGCGACCGGCCGATCCAGGTCGGCTCGCACTTTCACTTTTTCGAAACCAACGACGCTTTGACCTTTGATCGCGCCGCGAGTCGCGGCATGCGCCTGAACATTCCGGCGGGCACGGCGGTGCGCTTTGAACCGGGGCAGAGCCGCGAGGTTGAGTTGGTCGATTACGCCGGGCATCGGCGGGTGTTCGGCTTTGCCGGGCGGGTTATGGGTGAACTCGACTAACTGATCGTTCCCACGCTCCGCGTGGGAATGCATCCCGTGACGCTCCGCGTCACATAACGGCGGACGCAGAGCGTCCATGGCGGCATTCCCACGCAGAGCGTGGGAACGATCAACTAAGGCAGACACATGAAAATCTCCAGACAAGCCTACGCCGACATGTTCGGCCCCACCGTCGGCGACAAGGTGCGCCTGGCCGACACCGAACTGTGGATCGAAGTTGAAAAAGACTTCACCACCTACGGCGAAGAAGTGAAATTCGGCGGCGGCAAAGTGATCCGCGACGGTCAGGGCCAAAGCCAGTTGCTGGCCGCCGAAGTCGTCGACACGCTGATCACCAACGCTTTGATCATCGACCACTGGGGCATCGTCAAAGCCGACGTCGGTCTCAAGGACGGGCGCATCGCCGCCATCGGCAAGGCCGGTAATCCGGACGTGCAGCCCGGCGTGAGCATCGCCATCGGCGCCAGCACCGAAGTGATCGCCGGTGAAGGCATGATCCTCACCGCCGGCGGCATCGACACGCACATCCACTTCATTTGCCCGCAGCAGATCGAAGAAGCGCTGATGAGCGGCGTCACCACCATGATCGGCGGCGGCACCGGGCCTGCCACCGGCACCAACGCAACGACGTGCACTTCCGGGCCATGGCACCTGGCGCGCATGCTGCAGGCCGCCGATGCCTTCCCGATGAACATCGGCCTTACCGGCAAGGGCAACGCCAGTTTGCCGGAGCCGTTGATCGAGCAGGTCAAGGCCGGCGCCATCGGCCTCAAGCTGCACGAAGACTGGGGCACCACGCCGGCGAGCATCGACAACTGCCTGAGCGTCGCCGACCAGTACGACGTGCAGGTGGCGATCCACACCGACACCCTCAACGAATCCGGTTTTGTCGAGACCACCCTCGGCGCGTTCAAGGGCCGCACCATCCACACCTATCACACCGAAGGGGCCGGCGGCGGTCATGCGCCGGACATCATCAAGGCCTGCGGTTTCCCCAACGTATTGCCGAGTTCGACCAACCCGACCCGACCGTTCACTCGCAACACCATCGACGAACACCTCGACATGCTGATGGTCTGCCACCACCTCGACCCGAGCATTGCCGAAGACGTCGCGTTTGCCGAAAGCCGCATCCGCCGCGAAACGATTGCCGCCGAAGACATCCTCCACGATCTCGGCGCGTTCTCGATGATCAGCTCCGACAGCCAGGCCATGGGCCGCGTCGGCGAAGTCATCACGCGCACCTGGCAGACCGCCGACAAGATGAAAAAGCAGCGCGGCCCGCTGCCGCAGGACGGCGAAGGCAACGACAACTTCCGCGCCAAACGCTACATCGCCAAATACACGATCAACCCAGCCATCACCCACGGCATCAGCCATGAAGTCGGTTCGATCGAAGTGGGTAAGTGGGCGGATCTGGTGCTCTGGCGTCCAGCGTTCTTCGGCGTCAAACCGACGTTGATTCTCAAGGGTGGCGCCATTGCGGCGAGCTTGATGGGTGACGCCAATGCCTCGATTCCAACGCCGCAACCGGTGCATTACCGCCCGATGTTCGCCAGCTATGGTGGCTCGTTGCATGCGACCAGCCTGACCTTCATCAGCCAGGCGGCGCAGGAAGCCGGATTGCCGCAAGCTCTGGGGCTGAAGAAGAAAATCGCCGTGGTCAAAGGTTGCCGCGAGGTGCAGAAAACCGACCTGATCCACAACGACTACCTGCCGAACATTGATGTTGATCCGCAGACTTATCAGGTCAAGGCAGACGGCGTGTTGCTGTGGTGTGAGCCGGCTGAAACTTTGCCGATGGCGCAGCGGTACTTTTTGTTCTGACAACAAAAAAGGCCCTTCGGGGCCTTTTGCTTATCTGTCAGTTACACCGCGTTTTCGTTCATCGCTGGCATGCCAGCTCCCA
The DNA here is from genome assembly GCF_018326005.1 of Pseudomonas sp. Seg1. NCBI lineage: Bacteria > Pseudomonadati > Pseudomonadota > Gammaproteobacteria > Pseudomonadales > Pseudomonadaceae > Pseudomonas > Pseudomonas sp. Seg1. The sequence goes on along the minus strand of NZ_AP021903.1, from coordinate 731,403 downwards.
CAGGGTTCTGAGTTGAAACAGGGATTTAAACTCGACGCAGGACTTGTGGGAGCTGGCTTGCCAGCGATGAGGCCAGATCAGCCCCACAAAACCTTCAGACAACCTACTCGCCCACCAACCGCCCCAGACGCTGGCGCAACATGCGGTTCTCGGCACGCAGTTCGCGCAACTCTTCGAGCAGATCCAGCGCGAGAGCGACGCCCTCCCACTCCAGGTCCAGATCACGCCGCAGCTTGGCGGCGCGCTTGGCCAGGGCCAGTTCGTAATCGGTGAAACGCCATTCCCGGGGCTGCTTGCCCTGAGGTTCGAGGATGCCGTGTTCGACGATTTCGATCACGTAGACGTCCGACAAATCGGCCGCCTCACAGAATTCTGCCATGTCCAGTTGAACGATCAGGGGGCTGCTCATGATGGGCTACTCCGTCGTCGGATTCAGAAGTTCTCTCGCGGATTGAAGGCGGCTTTCTTCGCCAGTTCCTGCCACAGCGCCTTGACCTCATCGTCGGACGCTTTCGGCATCACGGCTTTGAGTTGCACAAACAGGTAACCGCGCTCGCCCGCCTTGTTTTTCAGACCATGACCCTTGGCGCGCATGCGCTGGCCATTCTGGCTGCCGGCCGGGACCTTGAGGTTGATCTTGCCGGTCAGGGTCGGTACGGCCACTTCAGCGCCCAGCGCCAGCTCCCACGGCGCCAGCGGCAGCGTGATGATCAGGTTTTCGCCTTCGACATCGAATTTCGGATGCGGCGCAAAACGAATCGTCAGGTACAGATCGCCATTCGCCCCGCCACCGACGCCCGGTGCGCCCTGGCCCTTGAGGCGAATGCGCTCGCCGTCGGTCACGCCGGCCGGGATCTTCACGTTCAGGCTCTTGCTGGTGTTGCTGACGTGCTGGCCGTTGGCGTTGTATTGCGGCACCTGGAAGGTGACCTTCTTCGACTCGTTCGACAGCGTCTCCTCGAGGAAGATTGGCAGTTCCATTTCCACGTCTTGCCCTCGGCGCCCTGCACTGCGTTGTTGCCGACCTTCACCGCCACCGAAACCGGGGCCGCGATTGCCGAAGATCGAACTGAAGAAGTCCGAGAAGTCACCGGTGTCGCCACCGCCGCCGCCAAAACCGCCACGGCTCTGCCAGCCCGGTGGGCCCTGAAACGGCTGACCGTGCTGGCCGTAGCGGCGCAGTTCGTCGTATTCGGCGCGTTTGTCGGCGCTTTTCAGCGCTTCATAGGCCTCCGAGGCGTCCTTGAACTTGGCCTCGGCGTCTTTTTCCTTGCTGACATCGGGGTGGTATTTGCGCGCCAGCTTGCGATAGGCCGCCTTGATCGCCTTATCGTCAGCCGTCGGCTCCACGCCGAGTATCTTGTAATAGTCTTTGAAGTCCATTGAAGGAATCACCATCCGTTATCGATTTCGCGCCGATGCCAGCATGCGCCGATTCGCGCGTGCCAGGTTGACCGATCTCAAGTTTGTGACCGGGTGGCGCAGCAGAAGTTTATCGGCAGTGGACGGCGGTTCTTGCGACCGCCGGTGGTTCTGCCGGCCCATGCCAGCAAGTTTGGGGCAAAGCCTGGACTTTCAACCCAGTCTAGTCGCGAAATAGCTGATGACCGGCCTTCGATTCTGCCGCGCACTGACATACACTGCGCGGCCGTTTTTTTGACCGGAACCGAAAGACATGAAAGACGCCTCTCCAGCCCGTGCCTGCGGCATCGACTTCGGCACGTCCAACTCCACCGTCGGCTGGCTGCGCCCCGGCATGGAAACGATGATCGCGCTGGAAGACGACAAGATCACTCTGCCGTCGGTGGTCTTCTTCAACATCGAGGAACGCCGCCCGGTGTACGGTCGTCTGGCGCTGCACGAGTACCTGGAAGGCTACGAAGGCCGCCTGATGCGCTCGTTGAAGAGCCTGCTCGGTTCCAAGCTGATCAAGCACGACACCAGCGTGCTCGGCACGGCGATGCCGTTCAAGGACTTGCTCGGCCTGTTTATCGGCCAGTTGAAGAGCCGCGCCGAAACGGCCGCCGGTCGGGAATTCGAACAAGTAGTGCTCGGCCGCCCGGTGTTCTTCGTCGATGACGATCCGCTGGCTGACCAGGAAGCCGAAGACACCTTGGTCGATGTGGCGAAGAAGATCGGTTTCAAAGAGGTGTCGTTCCAGTACGAACCGATTGCGGCAGCCTTCGACTACGAGTCGACCATCGAAAAGGAAGAGCTGGTACTGATCGTCGACATCGGCGGTGGTACGTCCGACTTCTCGCTGGTGCGCCTGTCGCCCGAGCGTCGTGGTCTCGATAACCGTCACGACGACATCCTCGCCACCGGCGGCGTGCACATCGGCGGGACCGACTTCGATAAACAATTGAGCCTGCAAGGCCTGATGCCACTGTTCGGCTACGGCAGCCGCATGAAGAGCGGCGCCTACATGCCGACCAGCCACCACATGAACCTGGCGACCTGGCACACCATTAACTCGGTGTACTCGCAGAAATCCAGCCTGGCGCTGGGCAGCATGCGCTACGACATCGAGGACACTGGCGGCATTGATCGCCTGTTCAAGTTGATCGAACAGCGCGCCGGGCACTGGCTGGCGATGGAAGTCGAAGAAACCAAGATCCAGCTGACCCACGCCGACAGCCGTCATGTGCCGCTGGACCGAATCGAGGCCGGGTTGAGCGTGGAACTGACTCGGGCGCTGTTTGAATCGGCCATCGATGCGCTGCTGGAGCGAGTGCGCGGCAGCGTCACGCAGTTGCTGAACGATGCCGGCGTGGCGGTGGAACAGGTCGATACGGTGTTCTTCACCGGCGGTTCGAGCGGGATTCCGGCGCTGCGCAACAGCGTTTCGGCGATGCTGCCGAATGCGCGGCATGTTGAAGGGAACATCTTTGGCAGCATCGGCAGCGGCTTGGCGATTGAAGCGATGAAACGCTACGGCTCCATGAACTGATCCGAGACCGCGTTGCGCCTATCGCTGGCAAGCCAGCTCCCACAGAATTGATACTGCACTCAAAAGCGGCGCATAACCTGTGGGAGCTGGCTTGCCAGCGATAGCATCAGTTCAGACAACACAGCTCTACCGGTTCAAACCATCCCGCCCAGCTTCAACTCACTCTTCAGATACGCGTAATAAATCGGTCCCGCCACCACCCCCGGCAGGCCGAACGCGGCCTCGAATACCAGCATCGCCAGCAGCAACTCCCACGACTTGGCACTGATCTGCCCGCCGACAATGCGGGCGTTGAGGAAGTATTCGAGCTTGTGGATAAAAATCAGATAGCCCAGTGCGGCAAGCGCCACCCAGATCGACAGCGACAGGCCGACGATGGTGATCAGCGTGTTCGACATCAGGTTGCCGATCACCGGCAACAGACCCAGCAGGAAGGTCAGCACGATCAGGGTCTTGGTCAGCGGCAGCTTGATGCCGAACATCGGCAGGATCACCGCGAGGAAGATCCCGGTGAAAACGGTATTGAGCAGGGAGATCTTGATTTGCGCGAAAACAATATTGCGAAATGCTTGCACCAGCAGGTGCAGACGGTCGAACAGCGCAGCGGCCAGCGGTTTACGCTTGGTGACGTCCGGCACCCGCTGCAACGCGATGATCGCGCCGAGCACCATACCGATCAGCAACGTCACGAACATGTGCGCCGCGTCCTTGCCCACCAGTTGCAGGTCGGCCAAGTGCTTGCTCGCCCATTCGCCAATCGCGACGCGAAATTCGGCGGCGCTGGCCGGCAGATAGGCGTCAATGAAGGGCGGCAACTGACCGCGTGCGCGATCGACCACGCCCATGAATTTGTCGAGCGAAGCCCCGGGATTTTCCGCCTCGTGCAGAAGGAAACTGATCGCCCCGGCAAAGATCAGCGCCAGCACGCTGACCACCAGCGTGCCCAGCAACGCTACCGCCAGCCAACGCGCGCGACGCCCTTCGATCAGGCGTTGCAGTTGTGGGGTGAGCATGTTGACCAGCTCGAACACCAGCAACCCGGCCAACAGACTGGGCAACAAGCGCAGCGGCAGCACCAGCAGCAAACCGCCGAAAATGATGATGCAACTGACCCAGAACACTACATGACGCTCAGAAAACGTTGGCATACAGCCTCAAAACGAACGGCGTAAAAGGATTGGCAGTCTGCCAGCGATCCGGGATGAGCACTAGAAATATGCGGGCCAACCCCACGGGCCCCATCGCTGGCAAGCCAGCTCCCACAGGTTAAGGGTCGTACACAAAATTTTGTGGCCCAACCGAAACCCTGTGGGAGCGGGCTTGCCCGCGATGGGGCCAGCCCAGACGCCACAGGACCAGAGTGATTATTTTTTCTTCAGGCAATCACTCATGAACGTCTTGCGCGCATCGCCGGTCAGGGCTTTGGTTTTCGCATCGGCGTTACAGGTTTTCATCTTTTCCTGCTGTGGGGTCAGGACCTTGGCGTCGTTGGCCGCTGGCGCCGCTTTCAGGCAGGTGCTCATGAAGGTTTTGCGCTCATCGCCCTTGAGGCTCTTGGCGGTCGCATCAGCATTGCAGGTGGTCATCTTGTTCTGTTGCGCCGTGGCGGCGAAACCCTGGGAACACAGGAGCAAACCAATCATCAACAAAGGGACACGCAACATCTTCATGGAGTTTTCTCCTTGTCGCCGCATCGATGGAGGCGGCCTCTGCAGGAGTGTAGCCAAATCCTGTTACATCTTCCTGCCTTCGAGGTGGCTGCGGCGGTACTGCTCCGGCGTGCATCCGGCCTGACGGGCAAACATGGCGATAAACGCCGAGCCACTGCTGTAGCCAAGGTCGAAAGCGATTTCCTGCACGCTGCGGGAAGTTTCCAGCGCTTCGATCGCGGCGAGATAACGCAGACGCTGGCGCCACTCGCCAAAACTCATCCCCAGTTCACGCACGAATTGCCGTGCCAGCGTGCGCTCGCTGACATGCACCTGCATCGCCCAGTGCGCCAGCGGCTGATTGTTGCCAGGCTCGGCCCGCAAGGTCTCGAGGATCGTCAGCAGACCGGGGCTGCTCGCATAGGGCAGATAGCACTCATGCACGGGGGCCTGTTGCAGTTGATCGACCAACACTTGAGCCAGACGCCGATCGGCGTCGAGTTCGGGAATCTTCACGTCACGGGCGGCGAAGTCCTTGAGAATCGCCTTGAGGATGTCGCTGATCGCCAGGGTGCAGGCACGTTGGGGCAATTCGGCACAGACCTTGGGATCAAGACACACCGCCCGATAGTTGACCGGTTGATGGCTATAGAAACTGTGCTCGACCTGGGGCGGCACCCACACCGCGTATTGCGGCGGCGACATGAAGCGGCTGCCGTCGACGTCCATGTGCAGCACGCCGTGAGCGGCGTATTCCAGCGTGCCCCACGGATGGCGATGCGGCGCGGCGAATTCGTGGGCGTTGAAATCGGCGTAACGGAAGTACACCGTCGACGGCAGTTCGCTGAAATCCAGCAGATCGATGTGTTTACTGTTCATGCTGTCCGGTTTCAGAGGCAGGTTGTCCGGTTCGAAGTATAGGCCTGCATCCAGACAAGGGATAATCACGCTTCATCAACGTACTGGTTTCAAACTCATGCAATACGCGTTTCCTCTGCTGGCGATCTTTATCTGGGCCGGCAATACCGTGATCAACAAACTCGCGGTCGGGGCGATTTTCCCGGCCGAGATCGGTTTCTACCGCTGGCTGCTCGCCGGCCTGCTATTCACGCCCTTCATGCTTAAAGCGGTTATCGCGCACTGGCCGCAGATTCGCCCGAACCTTGGCAAGATTTTCATCCTCGGCGTACTCGGCATGGCGGTGTATCAAAGCCTCGCCTACTTCGCTGCGACCCTGACCACTGCGACCAACATGGGCATCATCCTCTCGCTGATGCCGTTGATGTCGCTGGCCATGGCGATCATCAGCCTCGGTCAGCGCCTGACAGCGGGCGCGTTGTTTGGCGCGGTGCTGTCGTTTGCCGGCGTGCTGGTGGTGGTGTCGTCCGGCAGTCTCAGTGCGTTGTTGCAGCACGGGGTGAATATGGGTGACGCGATGATGCTGATCGCGACCCTGGCCTACGCGATCTACAGCACCTTGCTGAAAAAATGGCAGCTGCGTCTGCCACCGCTGGTGTTGCTGTATTTGCAGGTGCTGGTGGCGATTGTGGTGTTGTTTCCGCTGTACGCCACTTCACCGAAAACCGGACTGACGCTGCAGAACATTCCGCTGGTGCTGTACGCGTGCCTGTTGGCTTCGATGGTGGCACCGCTGGCGTGGATGCAGGCTGTGCAGCGTCTGGGGCCGAGCCGCACGACGCTGTTCTTTAACTTGCTGCCGTTGATCACGGCGCTGATTGCGGCGGTGGTGCTTAAAGAACAACTGGCGATGTATCACTTGGTCGGTGGCTTGCTGACCTTGGGCGGGGTGATTCTTTCCGAGCGCTGGACCACCGTGTTGGGACGAAAACTCAGCGTTGCCTGATCAGGCCTCATCGCTGGCAAGCCAGCTCCCACAGGGTTGGGGTCGAACACAAATTTTGTGAACGCCCAAATCAATGTGGGAGCTGGCTTGCCAGCGATGAACGATAACCCGGTGTGCCTGCTAAACCCCGGCAGCCTTGAGCCGCGCCGCATGCTCGACAAACAGCCGCACCGGATCGGCGCCCTTGCCGACCAATCCCAGCGACTGATTGATGATGTCGAAATGATCCAGCGGATAGTCATCGCCAATCACCGTCCCAAGATGCGAGCTGTAACGCCCGACCATCCCGTCACACTGCCCCGTTTCCCGCACAAAGGTTTTCGCGAACAAACGACAGCTGCGATTGGTCCCGTCAAACAAGTTGCCGCCGCGATCAGTCTTGCCCGGCTGCAACGTCCCCGACCATGAGTAATACCGCACGCCGTTGACCTCCTCCGGCCCGTGCCCGCCCCACGTTTGCGGCAAGCCCTGTGGATAACGCTGATTGAACAGCGCCACGCCCTCGGTGGTCAGCGACTGGTGCGAAGCGTGGATATCCACCGGCAGTTTCGGCCCGTGATATCCGGTTTCCAGTAAAGCCATCAGCCAGCCGACCAAGCGCAACAGTGCTTCAAGGATGCGCCCCTTGGCCGTGTCCGCCGGATAGTGTCTCTGCAGATAGTCGGCCAGTTCCGAACCATGGTTGGGCCCGGCCACCGAAGTCACCGAGGCCACTAGATCAGGGCGTTTCGCGGCGGCGTAACGGGCAGTGAGAGAACCCTGACTGTGACCAAACAGATTGACCTTCGCGGCGCCGGTTTCGCGCAGGATTTCATCGATCCGCGCCAGCAATTGCTCGCCGCGCACCTCGGTCGAATTCAGCGGCGAGACCTGCACGGCAATCACCGTCGCCCCACCCCGGCGCAACGCCTTGATGATCCCGTACCAGTACGGATAAATGATCAGCCGGATAAACCCGAGCATGCCCGGCACCAGCACCAGTGGATAACGCGTCGACATGGGCGGACATCCTTGTGATCAGTGAGTGGCTGCAAGGCGTGCAAAACGCCCGCCAAGCATCCTTGCTGATGATGACAACTCGATGAGCAGCCTACTTCAGCCCCACCACTCCCGCCACAATCAGGCCGACCGACAGCAGTTTGACCAGCGTCAGGCTCTCGCCGAGCAGGACAAAGCCGAGAAACACCGTGCCCAACGAACCGATGGCGGTCCAGATCGGATAGGCGATGCTCACTGGCAAATCACGCATGGCCAGGGTCAGGAACCCGATCCCGCCGACCGCCGCGATCACCGTGGTCAACGAAGGCCACAGCCGAGTGAAGCCTTCGGCGTACTTCATGCCCATCGCAAAAGTCACCTCAAACCCCGCCGCGATCAGCAGGAACAACCAGGCCACCTAGAACTCCCGGGCCAGGTCGAGCAAGCGCTGCTCGGCCTCGGCCACCGACACCGCGAAGGTGCGCTCGGCAGACTCTTCACCCTCGGCGGCGACTACGATGACGTCGTTGATGCCGACGAAACCCAGGGCGGTGCGCAACCATGGATCGGCATGGTTGAGCGCCTCCAGCTCGCCGCCCGGGCCGAAACCGAAACCGCCACGACTGGTGACGATCAAGGCTTTCTTGCCCTGCAACAGCGGCGTGTACTGAGCGACACCGTTGTCCAGCGTGTGATCGAAGGTCAGGCCCAGCCGCACGATCTGATCGACCCAGGCCTTGAGGCCACTGGGCACGCTGAAGTTGTACATCGGCGTGGAAATCAGCAGCAGGTCGTGATCGAGCAATTCGCCGACCAGTTGATCACTCAGCGCCAGATCGGCCTGCATCGACAGCGGCCGCGCCTCAGGCTGTGGATAAAACGCCGCCGCAACGAAGGCTTCGTTGACCGCTGGAATCAGTGCGCGGCCGACTTCGCGTCGGGTCACCTGCGACTGCGGATGACGCAATTGCCAGGCACCGAGAAAACCTTCCGCCAGACGTCGCGAGTGCGAACGTTCCCCGCGAGGACTGGCATGGATCACAAGAATCTTGCTCATCTGAAACTCCTTGGGACTAGACTTTGGTTGCTGTGTGGCTGCAGATTGCAGCGCACTTGCATACGTCTCAAATGAGCAAAAATCAGTCGGGATGAATCCATTTCATCCATGGAGTGTTCAATGTTCGCCTCGTTGCCGCTGACCGCCCTGCGCGCGTTCGAATCCGCCTCGCGTCTGCTGAGCTTCAAGGCTGCCGCCGAAGAACTGGCGGTGACGCCGACAGCGATTTCCCATCAGATCCGTGCGTTGGAGGACTGGCTCGGCGTCGCTCTGTTCGAACGTATGCCGCGCCAGGTGCGCCTGACCGAAGGTGGCGAACGCCTGTTCCGCAGCCTGCACGGCGCCTTTCTCGAAGTGGCGCAAAGCGTCGACACCCTGCGCCCGCAACGCAGCGCCAGCAGCCTGACGCTGTCGACCACCGCCGCGTTCGCCGCGCTGTGGCTGGTGCCGCGCCTCGGCCGCTTTTATGCGAAACACCCGGCCATCAATGTGCGTCTGGATACGCACTGCGAAGTCATCGATCTGCATCAGGACGCCAGCGTCGATCTGGTGCTGCGCTATAGCCTCGACGATTATCCGAACCTGTATGGCTTGTGCCTGTTCGACGAATCCTTCGGCGTCTACGGCTCGCCGGAGCAAGTGGCGCTGGCCGCTCGGCGCACGCCGACGCTGATCAGCGTGCGCTGGCACAACTCGAAGCTGTACGCCCATGGCTGGGAACCCTGGTGCGCGAAGTCCGGCGAGAACTGGCTGCACCAGCATCCGGCGGTTCGTGAATACGATGAGGAACACTACGCGCTGCAAGCGGCGATTGCCGGGCAGGGGCTGGTGTTGGCGAGCAATATTCTGCTGTCGGAGAGCGTCGCCAGTGGTTTGCTGGTGCCTTACAAAGGTGATGTTCAGGTCGATGGCGCGGGCTATAGCGCGTTGTGTGTGCCGGGGCGGGAGCGGCATCCGCCGGTACGCGCTTTTTTTGCGTGGTTGCAGGAGGAGGCGGTTTTGTCAGGGCTGACGCCGAGACCGCAACAAATTGCATAAAACTTTTTGCCGCGCGCATGACTCACAACCTGGGTAGGCGATTACGTCCGTAGAACGTGACGCCAATCGGATTAGCCTCCAGGAGACTGAAATGAGCGACCTGCATTTGTCTGATGTTCAAACCCTGCGCGAGCGCGCACGGCAACACGTGGAAAACGGCGCGGTGACCGAGAGCTACAGCGCCAACCGTGAAGAGGTGCTGCGTTTGCTCAATGAATCGCTGGCCACTGAACTGGTCTGCGTCTTGCGCTACAAACGTCACTACTTCATGGCCAGCGGTCTGAAAGCCAGCACGGCCGCCGACGAGTTTCTCGAACATGCTATCCAGGAATCACAACACGCCGACCGTCTGGCCGAACGCATCGTGCAATTGGGCGGCGAGCCGGAGTTCAACCCTGACCTGCTGTCGAAGCTGTCCCACGCGCAATATGTGGCCGGGAACAGCTTGAAGGAAATGGTCTACGAAGACCTGGTGGCCGAGCGGATCGCCATCGACAGCTACCGCGAGATCATTCAGTACATCGGCGAAAAGGACCCGACCACTCGGCGCATCTTCGAAGACATCCTCGCGCAGGAAGAAGAGCATGCCGATGACATGGCCGACATCCTGAAAGACCTGTAAACCTTCGACATTGCCATCGCGGGCAAGCCCGCTCCCACAGGATTGCGCTGTACCTGTGGGAGCGGGCTTGCCCGCGATGGCGTCCTGACAGGCGCTGAAGAGTTACCAGGCTGAAGCGTTACTTCGTTGGCTTGACGGTCACTGGTGCCTTGCCCGCCTTCATCTGTTCCAGCAACGGCGCACATTGATTCGGTTCGCCACCACTCGGTGCGACCAGCGCCAGCAATCCTGCCGCGGGTGCCGCAATCACCCCCAGCGCGACCATCCCGGCCCCACGCAGCAACAACGGCACAGCCTTGACCCCCGCATCCGGTTTGATGAACTTGCCACGCACGTACAACGGCGAACGCAAGGAGATCAAACGCCATCCCTTGGATTCCGGCGTCACCGTCAGATCGAGTTGCTCGGTGGCCATGTTCGCCGTGCCATCGATATAGATAATCGCGTTCTCGGTATCGAAGACGAACAGCCGCGTAGTCGCTAGCCCGGTCTTGATGTCGAAGTCAGCCGCCGCACAGTTGATCTTCACTTCCTTGTCGCCAAAGATCTTGCCGACCACATAGTTGCCGACGTTAAGTCCGGCCAGTTCCATCAGTTCACGGCTGATCGCGCCATCATTGATCAGCATCTTCAGATTGCCGTTGGCCCCGCCCAGCAGCTTCGCCACCGAATTACCGCGACCAGTAATATCGGCGTCGCCATTCAGCTCACCGAAACTGGTTTTCATCGGTTCGAAGGTCGGGAACAGCTGCTTGAGCTTGAACCCGCGCGCGGTCAGTTTGGCGCGGCCTTCCAGTGGCTCGGTACGACCGTTGAGGCGGATCTGCGCATCGAGATTGCCACCGGCCACGCCGAAGCGCAGCGGTTCGAGGCTGAGCTCGCCATCATTGAGTTTCAGGTGGGTATAGAGGTCAGTGAAGGGCAGCTTTTCACTGTGAACGATGCGCTTGCCGGTGAACTCGACGTCGGCGTCCATTGCGCGCCAGCGGTCAGTCTTGAACTCCTCCACTGGCAGCACTTTGTCCGTCGGTTGCTTGCTCTCGCCGCCGCGAGCCTTTTGCTTGTCGTTGGAGTCGGCGCCAATCAGCGGCGCGAGGTCGGCGAACAGCAGTTGATTGGACAGCAGCGCCCCGCTGAGTTTGGGCCGTGGCTGACTGGCGACATAGTTGAGGTCGCCATGGATGTCGCTGCCGCCGATCTTGCCGTTGAATTTTTCATAGGTGAAATTCGCACCGCCAGCGTCGTGCAGTTTGGCAATCAAGTGGCCGTCGGTGGCATACGGCGGCGTGTCCGGCAGGGTCACGCCGGTCAAAGGATAGAGATTGCCGAGGCTGGCGCCGGCCAGTTTCAGACGCAGGTCGAGAGCGCCGAGGTTGAGTGGATCAGTCAGGGTGCCGGCCAGTTCGATACTGGTGTCGCCAATCTTAGCCTGCGCCTGTAGCGGGAAAGGTTTGCTCGCGTCCTGCAAGGCGAGCAGCCCGCCGAGCTTGCCCTGGCCAGTGAGATTCTGACCGTGATACTGACCTTTTACTTTCACCGCGAAGGCATAGTCCTGCGGTGCAGCACCCTTTTCCTGCGCGGTTTTCGCTGCTTTGTCACCGACGATTTCGCTGAATGGAATCGGCTTGCCCAGCGGATCGATCAGCACATCCAGATTGGTCTTGAGGGTCTGGTCATCAAGCGTGACGTGGCCCTTGTCGAACTTGATCGCGCCGATATCGACGACCCAGTTTGACGGTTCGGCATTCGGATCCTTGGGGTCGAACTTGAACGTCCAGTTCGCGCGGCCATCGGCCAGACGCTGCAACTCGGCGTTGGGTTCGGTCAGATCGATCCGCGGAATCACTACCCGTTGCGCCAACAGCGCCAGCGGCGAAATGCGCAGTTCGACGCGCTTGAGCGTGACCATCTGCGGCTTTTTCGACCAGTCCGGATTGCCCAGGCTCAAATCCTCGGCGACCACATGCGGCCACGGCACCCAGGCACGCCAGCCGCCCTCATCCGGCTCGCGCTGCCAGATCACCGCGAGGTTGCCGTTGATGGCAAACGGTCGGTGCAGCTCTTCCGAGACTTTGGCGTTGAGCGGCGGTTTGATCCGGTTCCAGTCGAAGAACACGATGACCAACACCAGCACGGCCAAAAGCAATACAAGGGTGGCGAAGGTCCAGCTGAAGATTTTTCCAGTGCGCGTCATGCACAAAACTCCTGATCACGACCGCACGCCGAAAACCCGGCGCACAGCTGAAACGGCGGGCCAAAGCGGCCCCTATGGAACCTGTGACTGGCAAAAGGCCCGCAGGTTTAATCAAAAGACAGATTCGGGCGCAAAAAGCCGCGCGAAATCTGACCAATCGGTCGAACAGCGTTACCGCGTCCCGCACTTTTACGAGGCATAAGTGGGTCGAAAATACCCACAGCGGTGCAAAAGCCCTCCTCTGAAAGGCCCGAGCTAGAGCCTCCCCGCAGAACAATCAATTCTGTTGATTATTACCATTGCGTTTATGAACTTTTATATCGACTTATCGAGAGTAGCATTGCCCTCGTACCCACTTTATCGCCCTCCCAAGGAGCAACCCATCATGAAACGCCAATTACTGCTCAGCCTTACCCTGTCGATGCTAGCCAGCACTGCTTTTGCTCTTCCTGCTGCCGATCAAGCCACGCCGCAAGTCAAGGACAGCCACTCGGTGTTCAGCCAGACCCTCGCCGAAGACGGCTATGACCGCACCCCACAAGGTCAGACCTTGGCTGAAGATGGCTACGACAAGACCCCACAAGGTCAACTTGCCGAGAACGGTCGCAACCGCCTGGAAGAAAAAGGCCTGGTTGAAGACGGCTATGACAAGACTCCACAAGGTCAATCGGTTGCCGAAGGTGGTAACGATCGTTTGAAAGAGAAAGGCCTGGTCGAAGACGGTTACGACAAGACGCCTCAAGGTCAGCTCGCCGAAGGTGGTGGTGACCGTGTGATCGAACGCAACAGCGCTGTGAGCTAAGCCCATGGCGGCCCTGAAAAAAAGCCCAATCCCCGGATTGGGCTTTTGCCTTTTCAGCCGCAGCCAATAAGAAGTCGCCCTGTCCCCACTGCATCTCCCCGCTGCCGTTCGACGCCGATTAAGCCGATTTGCTAGAGTGCGGCGCTTGTCTTGCCGAAGAACACACCTGCGATGCTGCCCCGCGCCGAACAGAAACAACAGACCCGCAACGCCCTGATGGACGCTGCCCGCCATTTGATGGAAAGCGGCCGAGGTTTCGGCAGCCTGAGCCTGCGCGAAGTGACCAAGACCGCCGGCATCGTGCCCACCGGTTTCTACCGACATTTTGCCGATATGGATGAACTCGGTCTGGTGCTGGTCAGCGAAGTCGGTCAGACCTTCCGCGAAACCATTCGCCTGGTGCGCCATAACGAATTCGTCATGGGCGGCATTATCGATGCGTCGGTGCGGATTTTTCTTGATGTGGTCAACGCCAACCGTTCGCAGTTCCTGTTTCTCGCTCGCGAGCAATATGGCGGCTCGCTGCCGGTGCGTCAGGCCATTGGCCGTTTACGCGAGAACATCAGCGCCGACCTGGCGGCGGATCTGACGTTGATGCCCAAGCTGCAGCATCTGGATGCTGCCGGGCTGAGCGTGATGGCTGACCTGATCGTCAAATCGGTGTTTGCCACTTTGCCGGACATCATCGATCCGCCCGCCGAAGCGTTGCCTGAACATCTGACGCCGCAGGCGAAGATTACTCAGCAACTGCGCTTTATCTTTATCGGGCTCAAGCACTGGCAAGGGCTGGGCAGTACCGAGTAGCGCCCCTCTTCCCGCAACACCACAAATCCCCTGTAGGAGTGAGCCTGCTCGCGATAGCGCTCTCTCAGTCAAATATTTGCTGACTGATAGAGCGCTATCGCGAGCAGGCTCACTCCTACAAAGGCGCAGCGTCTCGGCCTCTATTTGGTGCATGTAAAAAACTTCATGCACCAAAACCTCTCAGAATCCCGCAACATCTTGAAACATCCACTACGCTCCGACAGGGATTTCCTACATCTCGTCCGATTGGCAAGCCCCTTGCTCTAGCCTGAGTATTGTCCACTGCTGGAAGCTTTCCCCATGCTGGTGATTCATCGCAGAATCGACCCTCAACCCGTCTGGGCCGCCGAGTTGCACCTGACCTTCGAAGCCCGGAGCAAAAGCCGTTTGCGCTGTTTCAGTGCCGAAAACGAAGACGTCGGGTTGTTTTTGGAGCGCGGTCAGCCACCGTTGTATGACGGCGAATGCCTACAGGCCGAAGACGGCCGTATCGTCCGCGTCAGCGCCCGGCCCGAACAATTGCTGCACGTCACCTGCGCCAACGCCTTCGAACTGACCCGCGCCGCCTATCACTTGGGCAACCGTCATGTCGCCCTGCAAGTCGGTGATGGCTGGCTGCGTTTGCTCGACGACTACGTGCTCAAGGCCATGCTTGAACAGCTTGGCGCGCAAGTAGAAGCGATTGAAGCGCCGTTCCAGCCGGAACACGGTGCCTACGGTGGCGGCCATCACCATTCGCGACACGGCGACGAGGACTTCAACTACGCGCCGAAACTGCACCAGTTCGGCGTTCGTTTATGAACCCAGCCTGGGCGCTGCTGCGCCTGGCCAGTCCGCAATTGCCGATTGGCGGCTACAGCTATTCGCAAGGCCTGGAAATGGCGGTGGATAACGGCCGGGTGAACAACCCGGACGGCGCCCGCCGCTGGATCAGCGATCAGTTGTTGCTGAATCTGTCGCGCTTTGAAGCGCCGCTGTTGCTCGCGCATTGCCAAGCAGCGGCGGACGAGCAATGGGCCGAGCTGCTGATCCTCTGCGAAAGTCACCGCGCCAGCCGCGAGACTCGCGAGTTGCACTTGGAGAGCCGGCAGATGGGTTATTCGTTGCAGCAGTTGCTCAACGGCTTGCCCGAACTCGACACGCCGGCCCGTGACTTTCTCGCGCAGTGCACCGAACCGCATCTGGCCCTGTGCTGGGCGCTGGCCGCGCGCGCCTGGGGCATCAGCCCGCAAGACGCGCTTGCTGCGTGGCTGTGGAGCTGGCTGGAAAACCAGCTCGCCGTGCTGATGAAAACCCTGCCGCTGGGCCAGCAAGCCGCCCAGCGCCTGACCAGCGAACTGCTGCCGCTGCTGCAACAGGCGCAGCAGGATGCCACCCGAATCAATCCCGAACACATCGGCAGTGCCGCGTTCGGTCTGTCATTGGCGTGCATGGCCCATGAGCGCCAGTACAGCCGCCTGTTCCGCTCTTAGGAGAAACAACCATGAATACACAACCTCTGCGCGTCGGCATCGGCGGCCCGGTCGGTTCCGGCAAAACCGCGTTGACCCTGGCCCTGTGCCTGGCGCTGCGCGAGCGCTACAACCTCGCCGTAGTCACCAACGATATCTACACCCGTGAAGATGCCGACTTTCTGGTGCGTAACGAAGCGCTGGCACCGGAGCGCATCATCGGTGTGGAAACCGGCGGTTGCCCGCACACGGCCATCCGTGAAGACGCCTCGATCAACCTGGAAGCGGTCGATCAACTGAACCGCCGCTTTCCCGGTCTGGACCTGATTCTGGTGGAGTCGGGCGGCGACAACCTCTCGGCGACCTTCAGCCCGGAACTGTCCGACCTGACCATCTACGTGATCGACGTTTCGGCCGGCGACAAGCTGCCACGCAAGGGTGGGCCCGGAATCTGCAAGTCGGACCTGCTGGTGATCAACAAGATCGACCTCGCGCCGCTGGTGGGTGCCTCGCTGGAAATGATGGACAGCGACACCAAGCGCATGCGCAACGGCAAGCCGTTCGTGTTCAGCAACCAGAAAACCGGCCAGGGCCTGGAAGCCATCATTGCCTTCATCGAACGCCAGGGTTTGCTGACCGCAGCCTGATTCATTTTTCAACAAGGAAGCTTATCCATGACACTCAATCGTATTCTCGGCGCCGTCGCGCTGCTGCTGACCCCGGCACTGGCCTTTGCTCACCCTGGGCATGGCGACAGCGGTTTGATCGCCGGCATCAGCCATCCGATCGGTGGCCTCGACCATTTGCTGGCGATGGTTGCTGTCGGTCTGTGGGCGGCGCAACAACAAGGCGCAGCACGCTGGGCGCTGCCGTGCACGTTTGTCGGCACCATGCTGATCGGCGGCATGCTCGGTTTTGAAGGGCTGGAATTGCCGGCACTGGAAAGCGGGATTGCCGCGTCGGTACTGGCGCTGGGCCTGGCCGTGGCGCTGGCGGTGCGTCCGCCGCTGGTGATGGCGGTGGCGGCGACGGCGGTGTTTGCGCTGTTCCATGGCGTGGCACATGGCCTGGAATTGCCGGAGATGACCAGCCCATGGGCGTATGCCGCTGGTTTTGTGGCAGCCACGGCTGTATTGCATGCCGCCGGTTATGGC
The DNA here is from genome assembly GCF_018326005.1 of Pseudomonas sp. Seg1. Lineage (NCBI taxonomy): Bacteria > Pseudomonadati > Pseudomonadota > Gammaproteobacteria > Pseudomonadales > Pseudomonadaceae > Pseudomonas > Pseudomonas sp. Seg1. The sequence goes on along the minus strand of NZ_AP021903.1, from coordinate 714,840 downwards.
GTGGTGCGTTTCCTGCCTCAGGCGGCTGCACCGTTGGTGCGCCTCGCAGGGGCTGCCTCGGCTGTGACCGGTGCCTGGTTGCTGGCCGGCTGATCGCTGTCGCCTGTACCGGCCTCATCGCTGGCAAGCCAGCTCCCACAGATTATTGGGTAAGCCCACAATTGTGTGAACACCAATGATCCCTGTGGGAGCTGGCCTTTGTGTGAACACCAAAGATCCCTGTGGGTGCTGGCTTTTGTGTGAACACCAAAGATCCCTGTGGGTGCTGGCTTTTGTGTGGACACCAATGATCCCTGTGGGAGCTGGCTTGCCAGCGATGACGGCCGATCAGACACCGGGCCTCTAATGTCGGTCTCTCTGCTACCATGTCGCGCAATCGCCCCAGCCGTGACGACGTCCGCCAATGCCCCATGCTTCCCGCTCCGCCTCCCTGCCTGAATTGACCGCCCTGTTCAGCGATGTGCAACAGCACTTTGTGAACGTGATCGTGCCGCTGTGGCAAGGCCCGGGCTGGAATGCCGACATGGCCCTGCCTTACGAAGCGCTGGACGCCGCCCACCAACCGCTGCCACCGCAACGCTATCGGGCGATGGCCTGCGCACGGCAGTTGTATCTGTTTTCCAGCCTGATCGGGGTTGTGGATAACGCCGAAGTACGTGCAGCGGCGCTGTTCCGTTCCTTGCAACGGCACTTTCATGACGCCGAGCACGGTGGCTGGTTCTACAGCATCGATGCACAGGGCAAACCGCTCGATCAGCGCAAGGATCTGTACACCCACGCCTTCATCCTGTTCGCCTGCGCGCATTATTGGGAAAAGTCCCGCGAGCCGCTGGTGGAATCGACGCTGAACGCTGCGCTGGAAGTCATCGGCCGACGTTTTGCCACGGGCGATGGCTTGTACGAAGCCTGCCTTGAGCGCGACTGGATCACCCTGCAAACCGGCCCTTTGCAAAACCCGCTGATGCACCTGGCCGAAGCGTTTCTTGCCACCCTTTCCGTGCGCGAAGATGCTCCCACGCAGCAGCTGCTGATCGAGTTATGCACAGCCATGCACAAGCACTTCGTTGACCCGCAACAGGGCGTGTTGATGGAGAAACCGCTGGGGGCTGTGGATAACTGGTACGAGCCGGGGCATCAGTTCGAATGGTATTTTCTGCTCGAATCGTCGCCATTGCTGCGCGGCTCGAAACTGCATGCAGCGCTGGACAAGGCGTTCGCGTTTACCGAGCAATTTGGCGTCGAACAACCGTCCGGCGCAGTGCGGGCGATGCTTGATCTGGAACTGGACGGCCGCCCGAAAGATTCGACCCAACGGATCTGGGCCCAGGCTGAATACCTGCGCGCACTGACCTTGCGACCGGACAGCGAAGCCGCGGTGTTGCGCCAATTGCAGGCGCTACAGCAACGCTTCCTGCATGCCGGGGGTTGGCATGAATGCCGCGATGAGCAGGGTGAAGTCAGCCGCAAGGACATGCCGTCGACGACGCCGTATCACCTTGCGACTTGCTACAGCGGCCTTACCGAATACCTACGCTGATCTCATGCAAATGAGATCTGCTGTGATGAAGGGATCTATTGTGGCGAGGGGATTTATCCCCGATGGGGCGCGAAGCGGCCCTGAAGAAAGCGGGGCCGCTGCGCGGCCCATCGGGAATAAATCCCCTCGCCACAAACTGTGTTCTCAGCAGAGAACCGGGTTACATCAAGCAACCCACTTCTTGTCGCCCGTGAAGCTGATGGTCAACCAGCGCGCCGCATCCGGTTTGCCAAGTTTCGCCGAAATATCCTCGCGCAACACATCCAGCTGGCCGACACTGCTCAGGGCATAGTCCGCCGGCAGCACCACATGAATCTCGATAAACCGCGCCCGCCCGTGCTTCTGCACGTAGGACACGTAATCATCGAAACCATGCTCGACTTTCGCCGCCTCCATCACCTGACGCACCTGGTCATCCAGCGTGTCCGGCGCGATACCCAACACGTCGCGCAACGCCGGGCCGAGAATCTTGAACGCCGGTGGCAGCATGGTCAGAGCAAGCACGATCAGGATCAGCGGGTCGACAAACCTTGCCCACTCGCCATAGCCCTGGGACTTGAGCAACAGCGCCGCGAGAAAACTGATCAACAGGCCGACCGACAGCATCGCGTCCACCAGCCAACTGATGTTGTCGAACTGAATCAGTGTGGATTTAAGCTTGCGATTGCGCCGGCGCACGTAGAAGAAGTAGGCAAACTCAACCACGGTAAACACTGCGGCATAGATGATCACCAGACCCAACTCGATCTCGCGCCCGCCATTGATGATGCCGAACACACCGTTGAGAAACGCATAAATGGCGATCAACAGCAGGAAACTGCCTTCGATCAGCAGCACCATCGGTTCCAGATGCCAGAAGCCGAACTGGAAGCGGTGATTGCTTTCCTTGGCGATCAACCTGGCGGTGATCAGCATCAGGACTTTGATGAACGTGGCGATCAGCGAAAAAAAGCCATCGAACAGGATGGATTGGGAACCCGATACAAAACCGGTGACGATCCCGGCGATCGACACCGCGAACATCAGGATGGTCGATTGTTTGAGCAGCGACTGCTCACCTCGGTTACTCACTTTGACTCCTCGAAAAACCTTGAAAACCGCAGGGTGCGGTTGGGTTGTTGCGAGGGGAGTTTACCTTATCGGGATTTATTGCCTGCTCTGGCCTCATCGCTGGCAAGTCGAATCGTCGCACCGCAGCTCCCACAGGTTTATCGGCGTCCACAAATCTTGTGAACGATTCGGTACTTGTGGGAGCTGGCTTGCCAGCGATGGCCATAACGCGGTGTTAAGCCTTGTTACGCTCGATCGCAAACCCAGCCCAGGTCTGGCTCACCGGCATCAACTCCAGACTGTTGATGTTGATGTGCGCAGGCGCATTCATCACCCAGAAAATCGTCTCGGCGATGTCCTGCGGCTGGATCGGCTCGGCGCCAGCGTAGGTGGCGTTATAGCGCTCCTGATCGCCGGCGAAGCGCACCAGAGAGAACTCGCTCTCGCACAGCCCCGGCTCGATGTTGCTGACCCGCACGCCCGTACCCTGCAAGTCGCAACGCAGGTTCAGCGAGAACTGTTTAACGAACGCCTTGGTCGCGCCATACACATGGCTGCCAGGATACGGATAGTTACCGGCGATGGAGCCAAGGTTGACAATGCCGGCGCCACGGCCATGGGCGATCAGGCGCGGCAGCAGCAGACGAGTGGCGTACATCAGGCCTTTGACGTTGGTGTCGACCATGGTGTCCCAATCATCCAGATCGCATTTCGGCGCAGGGTCCACACCCAGCGCCAGGCCGGCGTTGTTGATAAGTCCGCGCAGCTTGGCGAACGATGGCGGCAGGTTGGCAATTGCCTCCTCCATCGCCTTGCGATCCCGCACATCGAGTACCAGGCCATGCACCTCGGTTTGCTTCGACAACTCGGCACACAGCGCGTTGAGGCGTTCTTCACGACGACCGGTCAGCACCAGTTTCCAGCCAGCCTCGGCAAAACGACGGGCGCAGGCTTCACCAAAACCGGACGTTGCGCCGGTGATAAACAGGGTGTTGGACATCGTGTTCTCCTTGCTTTGGCCACCGGGGCAGCCCTTGGAATAGAAAATCAGCAGCCAGCATGCCCGGCCCCGCATTCACGGGCAACACCCACGCGCTGTACAAAAAACAACCAACCGTACCAACGGCACAGCCACCGTGGCCTGCAGCCATATGCGCGCACGTTATCCACAAGCCCTTCCACAGTTTCCGGGGGCAAGTGGAAACGCGCAAAGCCGCGCCACACAAGGCTTTGCGGCGTGAATAGAAAGTTTTTTGCTTGACCCTGAAGTAACAGATGTGCGGGACAGGGCATTTTGCACGACCAAACAGTCACAGCAGTGATTGCGCGAGGCCAGCAATTACGCTGCCTAGCGCAGTCTTTCCAGAGTTTAATCACAGACTTATCCACAGGTCAGCACACCGCGAATTGCCTGCTCTGTGCCCACCATAAAAAGGTTGACAACCACGCCTGACGCTCCTGCCAAATCACCTGATCAAAAAACAATCACAACGCTACAAGCCACGCCAGACAAGGCTTTCAGCCAGCTACTCCCACGTTATTCACAGCCAGCTCCACAGCAAACGGGGACAACTCAAAACTGTGGAAAAACAGCCATTTGCAGCGTCTATATGTCGCGCTTTGGCAGGTAGCAGAATTTGTTTTCCACAATTTTGGCGAAGGTCGCACTTTTAACTGTGGGAGCTGGCTTGCCAGCGATGAGGGAGTCACTGCCAACATCATTGTTTAGGGGTAAACCGCTATCGCTGGCAAGCCAGCTCCCACAGGAGTTATGGTGGGTTTCCGGGCATGAAAAAGCCCCGGGACTTGCGTCGCCGGGGCTGTGTGTAGCTGGGGATAACTCAGTGGCCGCCCAGATAGGCGTTACGCACCTCCTCGTTCACCAGCAATTCCTTGCCGGTACCGGTCAGGCGAATCTCGCCATTGACCATCACATACGCCCGGTCAGACAGCTTCAACGCATGGTTGGCGTTCTGCTCGACGAGGAAAATGGTCATGCCGGTTTTCGCCAGCTCCCGCAGGGTCGTGAAGATCTGTTTCACCACGATCGGCGCCAGGCCCAGGCTCGGTTCATCGAGCAGCAACAACTTCGGCCGGCTCATCAACGCACGGGCAATGGCGAGCATTTGCTGCTCACCACCGGACATGGTCATCGCCCGTTGCGTGCGGCGCTCTTCCAGCCGTGGAAACAGCTCGAACATGCGCTGCATGTCTTCCTTGGCGTACTTGTCGCCGATCGGAATGGTGCCCATCAGCAGGTTTTCCTCGACGGTCATGTCAGGGAACACCCGCCGCCCTTCCGGCGACTGCGCAATACCGTTGGAGGCGATGTAGTGCGATGACTTGTGGGTAATGTCGACGCCTTGATAAAGGATCTGCCCGCCCGCCGCCCGTGGCTGGCCGAAGATCGACATCAGCAACGTCGATTTACCCGCACCGTTGGAGCCGATCAGGCTGACGGTTTCCCCTTCGTTGATCTGCAGTGATACGCCTTTGAGCGCCTGGATCGGCCCGTAGAACACGTCCAGGTCTTTGAGTTCGAGGATCGGTTGGCTCATACCAGCTCCTCTTCGTCGGCGCCCAGGTAAGCGGCAATCACTTTCGGGTCGTTGCGAATGGCTTCAGGCCCGCCTTCGGCGATGACGATGCCGTGGTCCAGCACCACGATGTGGTCGGAAATGCTCATTACCATACCCATGTCGTGTTCGATCAGCACCACGGTCAGATCGTGCTCGTCGCGCAGCAGCCGGATCATCGCGCTCAGCGCTTCGGTTTCCTGAGGGTTGAGGCCGGCGGCCGGTTCGTCGAGGCAGATGATCTGCGGGCGCGTGCACATGGCGCGGGCGATCTCCAGACGGCGTTGCTGGCCGTAGGACAGTTCACCGGCGAGACGGTTGGCGCAGTCCACCAGATCGACCACTTCCAGCCAGTAGAACGCGCAATCCAGCGCGTCGCTCTCGGCCTTGCGGTAGCCCTTGGTGTTGAGGATGCCGGCGAGCATGTTGCGGTTGACCCACATGTGCTGGGCCACCAGCAGGTTTTCCAGCACCGACATTTCCTTGAACAGGCGAATGTTCTGGAAAGTCCGCGCCAGGCCTGCGCGGTTCACCAGATGGGTGCCACCGAACATCTTGTAATACAGACGGCTGAGGAAGGATTTCGGCGAGACGAAGTCGGTTGGTTTGAACGACTCGCCGAGCAACTTGATCACGTTGGTTTGCTGACCACGCACGTTGAGTTCGATCTTGCCGCCGGAGGCCTTGTAGAAACCGGTCAGGCAGTTGAACACCGTGGTCTTGCCGGCGCCGTTCGGGCCGATCAACGCGAAAATCGAGTTGCGTTTTACCTTCAGGCTGACGTCACTCAGGGCCTTGATGCCGCCGAAATGCATCATCAGTTTTTCAACAGAGAGTACGACTTCACTCATGGCGCAGTCCTCTCATAGTGAATGGCACCTTTGCGTGGAGTGACCCCGGTGCGGCTGATGCGGATCAGCCCACGTGGTCGCCAGATCATCATCAACACCATCAGGATGCCGAACAGCAGCACGCGGTATTCAGCGAAGCCGCGCAACAGTTCCGGCGCGACGGTCAGCACGAATGCGGCGATCACCACGCCGATGGTCGAGCCCATGCCGCCGAGCACGACGATGGCCAGAATCAGTGCCGATTCGAAGAAGGTGAACGAGGTCGGGTTGACGAAGCCCTGGTAGGTGGCGAAAAACACCCCGGCCAGACCTGCGGTCGACGCACCGATGGTGAACGCCGAGAGCTTGACCAGCACGTGGTTGAGGCCCATCGAGCGGCAGGCGATTTCATCTTCACGCAAGGCTTCCCAGGCGCGCCCGACCGGCATTTTCACCAGACGATGCTTGATGTACAGCACGGCCAATACCACCAGGAACAACACCGCGTAGATGAAGTAGTACTTCACGTCCGGGTTGTAGGCGATGCCGAAGAACTCGTGAAACGGCACCCCGCCATCCTTCGCCCGCTTGCCGAACTCCAGACCGAAAAATGTCGGCAGCGGCGCCGGCATGCCGTTCGGGCCGCCGGTCAGCGACAGCCAGTTGTTGAGTATCAGACGGATGATTTCACCGAAGCCAAGAGTCACGATCGCCAGATAGTCACCGTGCAGGCGCAGCACCGGGAAACCGAGGATGCAACCGGCCAGACCTGCGGTGATCGCCGCCAGTGGCAGCACCGTCCAGAACCCCAGACCGAGATACTGATAACCGAGCGCCAGACCGTAGGCGCCGATGGCATAGAACGCCACGTAACCGAGGTCGAGCAAACCGGCCAGGCCCACCACGATATTCAGCCCCAGCCCCAGCAACACGTAGATCAACCCGAGGATGACCACGCCCAGCAGATAGGAGTTGGAGACGAACGGCACGATGACCGCCAGCACAATCAGCAGCGGGATGATCCAGCGCAGCGAGGATTTGTGATCGGCAGGCAACACATGCACACCGGAACCGGTGCTTTCGAATCCGTCGAGAATCTTCAGGCCCTTGGGCGTCTGCAGAAACAGGCTGAGGGCAAACCGGCCAATCATGACAATGCCGATAATCCACGCGACGCGGGTCGGCTCAAGATTGAAGCTGTAGCCCTCGAGCACGACGCCGACAATCGGGCCGAACACGATCAGGGCAATGAGGCCGGCAAGAATCGCCTCAACCAGGCTTTTTTTGATATCGATGTTTTTTTGAGTGGTTGAAGACATCGCTTACACCTTCGACACAAGAGGACGGCCCAACAGGCCCTGCGGCCGGAAGACCAGAACAAGTACGAGCAGCGAGAAGCTGAACACGTCTTTGTAGTCGGAGTTGACCAGACCGGAGAACAGCGACTCGGAGATGCCGAGAATGATCCCGCCCAGCATCGCGCCCGGCAGCGAACCGATCCCGCCGAGTACCGCGGCAGTGAAGGCTTTGATGCCGATGACGAAACCGGCGTAGAAGTCGAACGTGCCGTAGTTCATGGTGATCAGTACGCCGGCCAGCGCCGCCATGGCTGCACCGATGATGAACACATAGGAAATCACCCGGTCGGTGTTGATCCCCAGAATCGAGGCCATCTTGCGGTCTTGCTGAGTGGCGCGGCACATGCGGCCGAGCTTGGTGTACTTGATGACATAGGTCAGCAGGCCCATGCCGACGAAGGCGGCCACCAGAATGAAAATCTTGGTGTAGGTGAGCTGCACGAAGCCGGTGCCGATATCGATGCGCCAGGCGCCAGTGAGCAGCGTCGGAACACCTTGTTGACGGGCGCCCTGGCTGATCTGGGCATAGTTTTGCAGGATCAGAGAGATACCGATGGCGCTGATCAGCGGTGCCAGTCGGGTGGAGTTGCGCAGCGGTTTGTAAGCGATGCGTTCGATGACCCAGCCATACACCCCGGTAACGACGATGGTGAAGACCAGTGTGCCGAGCATCAGGAGCGGGAAGGATTCAATACCGAAGTAAGCCAGCAGAGCCAGACTGATTGCCGCCAGGTAAGCAGAAATCATGTAAACCTCGCCGTGGGCGAAGTTGATCATGCCGATGATGCCGTAGACCATTGTGTAGCCGATGGCGATCAGGCCATAGACCGACCCGAGGGTCAGGCCGTTGACCAGTTGCTGCAGGAAAATACCATCCATAACGCAATCTCACGCAATGAGAACCTGCACACCTGTGGGTGTGCGGTTCTTCTAGGAAAAATACAGATGTACGTCGGAGCAATGTCAGAGCGCGAGTTCAGCCCCACTGAATTCCTGTGGGAGCTGGCTTGCCAGCGATAGCGGTAGAACATTCAACAAAGGTGTCGACTGTCAGGCCGTCATCGCGGGCAAGCCCGCTCCCACAGGGCTTGTGGGTCAAGCTGATCGCGTCAGCCCTTACTTCTGTTTTTCCAGCTGATGGTATTTGCCGTCCTTGTCCCACTGGTAAACCACGTAGTCGGAGACTTTCAGGTCGCCCTTCTTGTCCCAGGCCTTCTCGCCCATGACGGTTTTCACCGGGTTGGTTTTCAGCCACTCGGCGGCTTTCTCGCCACTGTTGGACTTGGCGCCGTTGAAGGCGGCAGCCAAGGTCTGTACCGAGGCGTAGGCGTACAGGGTGTAGCCTTCAGGTTCGGTGCCGGCCTTGCGGAATGCATCCACAACGGTCTTGCTGTCTGGCAGCAGGCGCGGGTCGGCGCCGAAGGTCATCAGCACGCCGTCGACGTATTGCGGGCCGCCAGCGGTGGTCACCAGTTCGTCGGTCACGATGCCGTCGTCAGACATGAATTTCACGTCTTTCAGGCCTTCGGTACGCAGCTGTTTAACCAGTGGACCGGCTTCCGGGTGCAGGCCGCCGAAGTAGACGACGTCGGCACCAGCCGCGCGGATTTTTGTGACTACGGCGCTGAAGTCTTTCTCGCCACGGGTGAGGCCTTCATACAGCACCGGCTTCACGCCGCGCTTTTCCAACTGAGCCTTGGTGGCGTCCGCCAAGCCTTGGCCGTAGGTGTCCTTGTCGTGCAGCACCGCGACTTTCTTGCCCTTGAGCACGTCGACGATGTAGTCGCCGGCAACGATGCCTTGCTGGTCATCACGCCCGCACATACGGAACATGGCGCTGAGGCCGCGCTCGGTCACTTGCGGGTTGGTGGAACCCGGGGTGATCGCGATGACACCGGCTTCGTCGTAGATTTCCGAGGCTGGAATGGTGGAGGAGGAGCAGAAGTGCCCGACCACGCCGGCAACCTTCTGGTTGACCAGGTCCTTGGCGACCGTCACCGCTTGTTTCGGCTCGCAGGCGTCATCGCCCTTGACCAGTACGATTTTCTCCCCGTTGACGCCGCCCGCCGCGTTCACCGCATCCGCCGCTGCCTGTGCACCCTTCATGTACTGCTCGCCAAATGCCGCGTTGGCGCCAGTCATTGGACCCGCTACACCGATTTTCACATCAGCTTGAGCAAACGCAGAAACACCCAACGCAGTAGCCACTGCGAGGGCCAGAAAGCCTTTCTTGTAAAACGTCTGGGACATGAGGTGGTGCTCCAAGGTTTTTTTTAGTTGGCACTGCGACTTCACTTCACTGAATGCTCTGAGCAAGCGCCGTGCCATCGGTTTTTTATTCTTCAAAAAGTCGCTGCTTTCTTGTTATTTCGACTGTTTCGTTCCCATTTTCATTGGGCGTGCAACCGTCTAAACCGCGGAAGGTGAAACCATTTATTTTTTCAGGCGCAACCCGCATGCGCCATCATTGCAACCGCGGCGCCAAACGACGTGCAACCAGCCTGTAACAGCCCGCGTCACCGAACTGCACACTGCTGGTGCGGGACTGCTACAACCCGCACCATTACAGGCTAGTCGCTACATCGAAAAGCGCCGCTTCCGGCAACATATTTCAACACTCAAATCACGATGCGCAGGCACTGGCCTGCGTGATACAGCGAGAACCCGGCCTCATACAGGCAACTGCGCAAGCCCACGCCCGCCAGAGGCTGCATTGGTGCAAAGGGAATCGGCAGGGCTTGCGGATTGCCGTGACACAGGTAATCAGCGAAAGCCTTGCCGACCACGGTGCCGGTGGTCACCCCGCGACCGTTGTAGCCGGTGACAGCCACCAGTCCCGGCGCCGGTTCGAACAAGCGCATGAGGTGATCAGGGGTAAAGGCAATGCGCCCGGTCCAGGTGCACTCCCACTCGACCGGTTTCAGATTGGGAAAATAATGCTGCTGAACGCGGTCGGCCCAGGCCTTGAGAAACCAGGTCGGCTTCTGGTTGCCGTTGCCGAGACTGCCGAGCAGCAGCCGCCCTTCCTTGTCGCGGCGAATGCTGCTCAAGACCTGGCGGGTGTCCCACGAGCCCTGCCCGCCCGGGAGAATCTCTTGCGCGGCGTCTTCACTCAGCGGCACCGAGGCGACCTGATAGTAATAACCGGGAAAGAAGTTGCGCTTGAGTTCGGTCCAGTCGCCTTCGGTGTAGGCGTTGGAGGCGATGACCACCTGCTCGGCCAGTACCGAACCGTGCTCGGTCTGCACGGACCATTGCGGGCCGATGCGCTCAAGACGAGTAACCGGCGAATGATCAAACATCTGCCCACCGAGCCCCTTCACGGCGTTGGCCAGCCCGGTGACATAGGCCATCGGATTGAGCGTGCCGGCGCGTCGGTCGAGCAACGCGGCGGCAATTTTTTGCGTGCCGGTCGCTTGCTCGCACGCCTTGCCGGTCAGCAGCTCAACCGGTGCGCCGCGACGTTTCCATTGCTGTTCGCGACTGCGCAAATCCGCCTCACCCTTGGCGTTGTGCGCCATGTGCAAGGTGCCTTCGCGGCGCAACTGGCAATCGATGTTGTACTTATCCACAAGACTGAACACCAGCGCCGGTGCCGCACCCAACATGCGGTTGAGCTGACTGCCGACCGCCTCGCCAAACCCGGCCTCGATCTCGTCCGGCGGGATCCACATGCCGGCGTTGACCAGCCCGACGTTGCGTCCGGAACCGCCGTGACCGGCCCGATGGGCTTCCAGCACGCAAACGGTCTTGCCTTGTTCCAACAGATGCAGCGCCGCCGACAACCCGGTGAACCCGGCGCCGATCACGCAGACATCGACTTTGACTTCGCCCCTGAGCGCGGTGTTATCCGGCCTTTGCGGCGTGAGTTTTTCCCACAGACATTCTTCGCGTAACGGCATTGCCAGACTCCAACAGAAACCTGCCAAACACAGCAAAATGATCGTTCCCACGCTCTGCGTGGGAATGCAGTCAGGGACGCTCTGCGTCCCAAAAGCGAACGCGGAGCGTCCGGTGAGGCATTCCCACGCAGAGCGTGGGAACGATCGACCTGACCGGAAAGACTCAGTCGAAGGTGATGCCCTGCGCCAGCGGCAACTCCAGCGAATAGTTCACGGTATTGGTCTGGCGACGCATATATGCGCGCCAGGCGTCGGAGCCCGACTCACGGCCACCACCGGTTTCTTTCTCGCCACCAAAGGCGCCGCCAATCTCGGCGCCGCTCGGGCCGATGTTGACGTTGGCGATGCCGCAATCGCTGCCGACCGCCGACATGAATTGCTCGGCCTCACGCACGTCAGTGGTGAAGATGCACGACGACAGGCCTTGCGGTACAGCGTTGTTCAGGCGCAACGCTTCCTGGAAGTCGCTGTAACCGACCACGTAGAGAATCGGCGCGAAGGTCTCGCTGCAGACCACATCGCTCTGTTCCGGCATTTCAACGATGGCTGGCGACACGTAATAGGCATTCGGGAACTGATCTTCCAGTTGGCGCTTGCCGCCGAACACCCGGCCGCCTTCGCTCAACGCTTGCTCCAGTGCGTCCTGCATGTTTTCGAAACTGTGTTTGTCGATCAGCGGACCGACCAGATTGCCTTCCAGCGGATGGCCGATGCGCACTTTCGCGTAGGCGGCTTTCAGACGGGTGACGATTTCTTCTTTCACCGACTCATGGGCGATCAGGCGGCGCAGCGTGGTGCAGCGCTGACCGGCGGTGCCGACTGCGCTGAACAGAATGGCGCGTACCGCCATGTCCAGATCAGCGCTTGGGCCGAGGATCATCGCGTTGTTGCCGCCCAGTTCGAGAATGCTGCGGGCGAAACGTGCGGCGACTTTCGGCGCCACTTCGCGGCCCATGCGGGTGCTGCCGGTGGCGCTGATCAGCGCCACACGCGGGTCATCAACCAGCGCTTCGCCGGCATCGCGACCACCAATGATCACCTGGCAGAGATTCGCCGGAGCATCGCTGAAATTCTTCACCACACGGTCAAACAGGGCCTGACAGGCCAATGCCGTCAGCGGGGTTTTCTCCGACGGTTTCCATACCACCGGGTTGCCGCAGACCAGCGCCAGGGTGGTGTTCCACGCCCACACCGCGACCGGGAAGTTGAACGCACTGATCACACCAACTACGCCCAGCGGATGCCAGGTTTCACGCATATGGTGGCCGGGGCGCTCGGACGCGATGGTCAAACCGTACAACTGGCGGGACAGGCCGACAGCGAAGTCGCAGATGTCGATCATCTCCTGAACTTCGCCCAGGCCTTCCTGGGTGATCTTGCCTGCTTCCCAGGAAACCAGCTCACCGAGATCGTTCTTGTATTCGCGCAACACCTCACCAAATTGGCGCACCAATTCACCGCGACGCGGGGCCGGGACTTTGCGCCAGGCTTCGAACGCATGATCTGCGCGACTGATGTGCTGCTCGACTTCCGCCGGGCCTTCCCAGTTCACGGCGGCGATGCGGCTGCCGTCGATGGGCGAATGCACCGGCACTTTGCCGTTCTGGTACAGGGCCGGGTTCACACCAAGACGATCAAGCAATGCGGCAACCATGGGTCACTCCTCAAGCAAAAAACTGAATGTGTGCGGCCGCTGTTGCACGACCGGGCAGGCCTTTAGTTGTAGCGTCAGTACGGCGAGTCAACAAACGACCTTTACGCGAGATATCATTCCGTTTATTCATGCAGGGCAGAAAGACAAGAAAAAGGATCCACCATGCTGAACAAACGCCACCTGCCGTCGATTACTGCGTTGCAGTGCTTTGAGGCCGTGACCCGGCACCTGAGCTTCACCCGGGCCGCCGAGGAACTGAACCTGACCCAGAGCGCCGTGAGCAAACAGGTCGCGCAGCTTGAGGAATTGTTGCAGCACTTGTTGTTCCGCCGCGTACGTCGGCGTTTGCAGATGACCCCGGCCGGGGATTTGTATCTGGTCGAAGTACGAAAAATCCTCACGCAAGTGGAAATGTCGACGCATTACCTGCGCTCCTACGGCGGCGAGACCGAAGTCCTGCGCGTCTCCACACCATCGACCTTCGGCGCCCGCTGGCTGGTGCCGCGTCTGAAGGGCTGGCGTCTGCGCCATCCCTCGATTCATCTGGACTTGTGCAACGAACAGGAAGCGGATGATCTGCTGCAAGGCCGCAGCGATCTGGCGTTCTATTTTGGTCAGGGCTCACGGCCCGGCACCGAATGCCTGAAGCTGTTCGGTGAAGAGCTGGTACCGGTCTGCGCCCCCGGCAGCCTGCCCGATCAACCGTTTACTGACCCGACGCAACTCACCGATCTGGTGTTACTGCAGAATGCCTCGCGGCCACAGGCCTGGCATGACTGGTTCGACAGTCAGGGTTATCAGACCGAACACAGCTACCACGGACCGCGCTTCGAAACCTTTTATATGTGCATCCGCGCCGCGCAGGTCGGCTGCGGCGTGGCGTTGTTGCCACGGTTTTTGGTGGAAGAAGAGTTGGCCGACGGCAAACTGGTCATTCCCTGGCAGCATGCAATGCCCAGCAGCGACGCCTACTACCTGGCGTACCCGGAACACTCGGCGGAAGTGCCGAAGGTGCGCGATTTTGTGAGGTGGATGCTCGAACAGATCGACGCTCCGGGCTGAAACCCGCCCCCTGTGGCGAGGGGATTTATCCCCGATGGGTCGCGCAGCGGCCCCAAAATCTCAAGAGCGACGACTGCTTTGCAGCCGGTCGGGGATAAATTCCCTCACCACAATTGACCTGACCCAGAACAGAAATCGCTGGCAATTCCCACCGCTGATATGCGCCACTAGCGCCATTGATTGATACCGCGCCAACGCGCGGCGCACCCGGAGACCCGTTTATGAGCGAGAGTGTGTTTGCCGATCGCATCGTGCAGAACCTGCTCGACACCGACTTCTACAAGCTGACGATGATGCAGGCGGTGCTGCACAACTACCCCAACGTCGAAGTCGAATGGGAGTTTCGTTGCCGTAACAGCGAGGATCTGCGCCCGTATCTGGCCGAGATCCGCTATCAGATCGAGCGTCTGGCCGAGCTGAGCCTGAGCGCCGATCAACTGAGTTTTCTGGAGCGCATCAGTTTCCTCAAACCGGATTTCCTGCGCTTTCTCGGACTGTTCCGCTTCAACCTGCGCTATCTGCACACCGGCATCGAGAACGGCGAGCTTTTCATCCGCCTGCGTGGGCCGTGGCTGCATGTGATCCTCTACGAAGTGCCGCTGCTGGCGATTGTCAGCGAAGTGCGCAACCGCTATCGCTACCGCGAAACGGTGCTGGAACAGGCCCGTGAACAGCTCTATCGCAAGTTCGACTGGCTGACCGCCAACGCCTCGGCCGACGAACTGGCGCAATTGCAGGTCGCCGATTTCGGTACCCGCCGCCGTTTTTCCTACCGTGTGCAGGAAGAAGTGGTGAACGTGCTCAAGCACGATTTCCCCGGGCGTTTCGTCGGCACCAGCAATGTGCACCTGTCCCGCGAACTGGACATGAAACCGCTAGGCACCATGGCCCATGAATGGATCATGGCCCACCAGCAACTCGGCCCGCGATTGATCGATAGCCAGATCGCCGCGCTCGATTGCTGGGTGCGTGAGTACCGGGGTCTGCTCGGGATCGCCCTCACCGACTGCATCACCACGGATGCTTTCCTCGGCGACTTCGACCTGTTTTTCGCCAAGCTTTTCGATGGCCTGCGCCACGACTCCGGGGACCCTGTGGCCTGGGGCGAAAAATGCATCGCCCACTACCACAAGCTCGGCATCGACCCGATGAGCAAGACCCTGGTGTTCTCCGACAGCCTGACGCTACCCAGGTCGCTGGAAATCTTCCGCGCGCTGCATGGTCGGATCAACGTGAGCTTCGGCATCGGCACCAACCTCACCTGCGACATTCCGGGTGTCGAACCGATGAGCATCGTGCTTAAAATGACCGCCTGCAACGGCCAACCGGTGGCGAAGATCTCCGACGAGCCAGGCAAGACCCACTGCAAAGACCCCAATTTCGTCGCCTATTTGCGACACGTTTTCCAGGTTCCTGCCGATTCCAGTCTATCTAGCAAGGAGTGAATTCATGCAAGCCGTACAGCGTGAGATTGCTGAACAGCTCAAGGTGCAACCGCCGTTCGCCGACTACAAGGCCCTGCAGGCCGAAGTCGCCCGGCGCATTACCTTTATTCAGGATTGCCTGGTCAATTCCGGGCTCAAGACGCTGGTGCTGGGCATCAGCGGCGGTGTCGACTCGCTGACCGCCGGCCTGCTGGCCCAGCGCGCAATGCGTGAATTGCGCGACCAGACCGGTGACAACAGCTACAAATTCATCGCCGTGCGTCTGCCGTATGAAACCCAGTTCGACGAACACGATGCCCAGGCCTCGGTGGATTTCATCGCCCCGGACGAACGCCACACCGTCAACATCGGCCCGGCGGTGAAATCGCTGGCCAGTGAAGTGGCAGCGTTTGAAGGCAAGCACGCGGTGTCGGTGGACTTCGTGCTCGGCAACACCAAAGCGCGCATGCGTATGGTCGCCCAATACACCATCGCCGGCGCGGCGAACGGATTGGTGATCGGCACCGATCATGCGGCGGAAGCGGTCATGGGGTTCTTCACCAAATTCGGTGATGGCGCTTGCGACCTGGCCCCGCTCAGCGGTCTGGTGAAAAACCAGGTGCGCGCGATTGCACGCAGCTTTGGTGCACCGGAATCGCTGGTGGAGAAAGTCCCGACGGCGGATCTGGAAGACCTGTCGCCGGGCAAACCGGACGAAGCGTCGCACGGCGTCACCTACGCCGAGATCGATGCGTTCCTGCATGGCGAGGCGGTGCGTGAAGAGGCGTTCAACATCATTGTCGCGACCTACAACAAGACCCATCACAAACGCGTGATGCCGTTCGCGCCTTGATTGGCAACGCGCATCGGGTTTCCCGGCCCGGTGCGCGTGACAAACAGGCTTATGCTATTACGGCAATATACTGACAACCCATGATTCGGACTCACGGTCCGCCGTGGACCTCGCAATGAAGCGATATTCTCGACGCTCCAGATGAGGAATATTGACCTCCCAGTCGTTGTTTTTGTCGGCCTGGAACGGAAATAGATCTTGTGGAGGGCTGACGGAACCATCAACGATGTAACCGTGCTCTCCCCGCTCTGCTCGACCTATCAGCTTCAAAGTAGTGAACCGAGTCTCACCCGGGTTTCCAATAGGAACCAGATCATCGCCCCTGACTGATTGTATAAAGAGCTTGGTCTTTTCTCGGACCTGGACTTTCCAAGCGTTGGAACGCTGCTCGGAATCTGACGCTTTTGCAAAGAACACATAATCCTTGATCTCTGACAGTGAAACGCTGGCAGTCCAGTTCCCGTTATCGAGAACCGTTGCATCAGTCAGATAATCATCACCGGCATAAATTTTCAGTCCCAACGTATTTTCGGGTGCTCTGCCACGAAGTTGCAGTTGCAACTCCCCCGTTTCACCGCCGTCAGCAATTTCACCCTGGCTGTCTCTTATGCTGTCGATAGTTAGCAGCAATGCCGGTTTCACGGTAATACGCCACGCAACCGACTGCTGCTCCCCGTCCGGCGTCTTTACAATGAAGTCATATTCCTTTTCTGCAAACGTGTGGGCAGGCGTCTGCCACCGCCCTTCACGAATGTCGAGGCCGCTGAAAACGAGCTGTTCACCATCATAAAGATCTAATTTGCCTGCCCCGCGGGAAAACCAGCCGAACAATTGCAGTTCGGGGTCATACGTACTACCACCATTTTCAATAGGTCGCAGAGAGTCCCTGATTTGATCTATCCCCAGATCCACTCTCGGATTGACCGTGAAAACCCGTTGTTCCGAAGGGAACGTCAAATCATCCGTCTTCGCTTGAATAGCATGCAAAGTGGGCTTGAGATTCACCAGTTCCGCGATCCAGGTACCCGATTGCGTTGCAATCACATGCACGCTGTAGACGCCTCCTACAGTCGATCCTACACGGACGGAAATAAAAGGAGACGCTCGCCCGGTCACGGTTACTTGAGTTTCGTAAGTAGTGCCATTTTGTAGAATTTCCCCTTTGGAATCTCTGACAACGTCAATGAAGACCGGACTGGGGGCCTTCATATTGATCCTCCAATCATCCGACGGTAGACCATCGCCACCTGTTGCAGTGAGAAAATACATCTTCACTTCGTTTGCAAAGGGTCTGGCTTTCCAGTTTCCCAAGTCGTCAGCTGAAACCGTATCAAGCAGGCGCCCTTCATCCTTGATATGGATCTGATCAAAAGGTTGCCCCCTGCCGAATATCGTCAATAATGCGTCGGTAGTGTCAGCGCCAGACTCCAGGAGTCGTTCGTTCGTATCCTCCACCCTATCGATCGTCGTCTGATTTTCTTGACTGCGCATCATGAAGTTCCTTTTCGCGAAAAATGAAACCTCATTCAGCTTCGTTTCGCGTAACTCGTCTACTGTCAGAAATTACAGGGTGGTACGTTTTTCCGACCAACGGTCTCCGAGAAACCAAGGCAAAAAAACACTCCAAATCAGATGCAAAAAAACGCCGCTGCGACCATGCCGCAACGGCGTTTCCAGTGAAAGCTGCCCCCTGAATTACTTCAGGGTCACAGTGCCTTTCATCATCGAAATGTGGCCAGGGAAGGAGCAGAAGAAACCATATTTTTCGTTGGCATCGAGCTTCGATACATCAAAGGTCAGCGAATCGGTTTCCTTCGCGCCGATGATCTTGGTATGCGCGATGACGCGAGCATCACCGTCCTTCAGGTAGTTCTTGTCGATCCCGGCAGCCAGGCCATCGGTAGCGATAGGCTGCATGTCAGCTTCTTTGCTGATCACCAGGTTATGCCCCATGACGTTCTTCGGCAGGCTGCCGGAGTGGGTCAGCTCGACGGTGAAAGTCTTGCAGCTCTTGTCGATCACGATTTCCTTGGTGTTGAAGGACATCTGATCGGTGGAGTCAACGGTGGTTTTGCACTCGGCAGCCATCAATTGGCTGCTGGCCAGCGCCAGCAGGGATACCGCAACAACTTTGGAAAACATGGTGAATCTCCAAGGCAGGGTTAACAAAATCACGAATGGTTGAAAGACTGCCTGAAATCTTCGCAAGTTCCTATGACTTGAGTCAAAAATTGTATACAACTTTCAGGCTATGACACTCATCGACACAATCTAACGGCCAGATTCTCCGGCCAGCACTATGATCGGCGCATCTACTGAGACGGAGTGCCTGTCATGTTCTTTAACGGTCTGTTGTGCAGTTTGCTTGCCGCCTACGCCTGTGGCGCCAGCGGTACCTTTGAATCGCCGGAACGCGAAGTCTAGACCTTGGATCAAGGCGTGCCAGCCAGTACCCTGTGACGGATTGACCCAGGAGAAAGGCATGTCTCTGAAATCCGTGTGTGTATTTTGTGGTGCCAACGCTGGCACTGTTCCGGCTTATACCGAAGCTGCTGTTGCCCTTGGCAAGGCCCTCGCCGAGCGCAAGCTGACGCTGGTTTACGGCGGTGGCGCTGTCGGCTTGATGGGGATTGTCGCCGACGCCGCGCTGGCCGCTGGCGGTGAAGTGATCGGCATCATTCCGCAGAGCCTGATGGACAAGGAAATCAGCCACAAAAGCCTGACGCGTCTGGAAGTCGTCGACGGCATGCACGCCCGCAAGGCACGCATGGCCGAACTCAGTGACGCCTTTATCGCTCTGCCAGGCGGCCTTGGCACGCTGGAAGAACTGTTCGAAGTCTGGACCTGGGGCCAACTCGGCTACCACGGCAAGCCGCTGGGCTTGCTGGAAGTGAACGGTTTCTACAGCAAACTCACTGCTTTTCTTGACCATATCGTCGGCGAAGGCTTCGTTCGCGCGCCACACCGTGACATGCTGCAAGTGAGCGAATCGCCGCAAACACTGCTCGAGTCTCTGGATAACTGGCAACCGACCGTCACACCCAAGTGGGTCGATCAGAAACCCGGCTAACCGTCGGGCACCGATACAGGGCAGAATACGCGCCGCTCAACCTCACCTTCGACCTAGAGGATCGCCCATGGCCAAACCCAATTATTCCTTCGCCAAACGTCAACGAGACCTGGCAAAGGAGCAGAAGAAAGAGGAAAAGCTTCAGCGCAAGAAACAAACCGCTGAAGAAGCAGCACTGAACCCTGAGGGTGAAGTGGCAACAGAAGATGATGTTGATGCAACCGAAACACCGAAAGATCAGGCGCCTGACGCCTGAGCCCCACCGGGTTTGATCATCGAATCAGACCCAGCGGATTTGTGACGGGGCTGGCGGCTCGACTGCCGGCCCTCACAGCCTTCACTCCTCAGAATTCGATACGAAACCCTGTGGGAGCGGGCTTGCCCGCGATGGCTGCGGCACATCCAACAAAGTCGTCACAGATACTCCATCATCGCGGGCAAGCCCGCTCCCACAGAATTCGTTATCACTCATTCAATGGCATTACCGTAACGCGGACCTCGGGATCGTGGCTGCCGCCACCGAGTATCACCCCACGCAACGGCGACACATCGGAAAAATCCCGCCCCCACGCCAATGTGATGTGCTCCAGCGCAGGCCGCACGTTATTGGTCGGATCAAAATCCACCCAGCCCAGTACCGGGCAAAACACCGAAACCCACGCATGCGACGCATCGGCACCAATCAGCCGTGGCTGCCCCGGTGGTGGCTGCGTGAGCAAATACCCGCTGATGTAACGCGCCGCCAACCCTCGCGAACGCACACAGGCCAGCATCAGGTGGGCGAAGTCCTGACAGACACCACGGCGCCGCTCCAGCACTTCCACAAGTGGCGTTGCCACCTGGGTCGCTTCGGCATCAAAAGTGAATTCGCTGAAGATCTTCTGCATCAACGCCTGCACGCCCAGCATCAAGGGCTGGCCCGGTGGAAAACAACTCTGCGAAAACTCGACGAAGCTGCGTTTCAAATGCACGTACGGTGACTGAAAACGGTAGCGGCACGCCTCAAGCAACTCGGCAGACAACGGCTGGCTGCTGTAGGTCAGCGCATTGCGCGTCAGCTCCCACGCTGGCGACTGAGTGAAATCCAGCGCCGGCCGCGCCAGCACTTCGACGGTAAGGCGAGCATTGACCTGCAACTCATCATGCGGTCGCTCGAACGCCAGCCGGGTCAGCGGATTGCCGAACACATCCAGCTCATCACGCCGAGCCGTCGGCTCCGGGCTGATCAGCAATTGCTGCTCGGTGCAGCGCTGCCAGCTGCACTCGCGCGGCCACAGGTGCGCCAATTGCTGCGCCAGGGAAACCGGGCTGTCGTAGTGATAACAGGTGTCGTGAAAGATCTGGTAATGCGCGTTCATCAGACGGACACCGTACGCTGACTGACATCATCGACGTGGGCGAAATGGCGCAGGGCCAGGCGATCCGACACCTGTCCGCTGGCATCGGCAATGTCTTGAAGCAGATCCGCCAGGCCATCAAGCGCCGCACGAACGCTGGACGCGCCGAACAACGGATTCTCCAGACAGGCCAGATCAAATCGCGCCAGACGCTCGACCAGTTGCGGCAATCCGGTTTCCCGTGGCACGCCGAAATCATCGTTCAAGCGCTTCAAGGTGCGGGTCACCAGTTTCAACTGGAACAGCACCGCATGCGGGTTCTGTTCATCGAGCAGCAACAGGTCGAGCACCGGAATTAATTGAGCCACAGCCAGATAACGGGAACGGTAGGTGATGCTGCTGTTGCCCAACTCCAGCAGCCATTCAAGACCTGCCTGATCAAACGCCCCGGCCCCGCGCAGGAACGCCGCCAGACTGCTGCTGAGAAACTGCAGGCGCTCGATGCGCCGACCGATCATCAGGAAGCGCCAGCCTTCGTCGCGGGTCATGTCGTCGAGCGCGAAACCCGATAGCGCCGCCAGCGACATCACCAGACGGTTGAGAAAATCCAGCAGTTCGCCGAAGTCCGGCTCGTCGGTGTCCAGCTCCATCGCTTCGCGCTGCAATTCGACCAACGCCTGCCAGTTCTCCCGCGAGAGCTTGCCGCGCACCTGCGAGGCCGCCCACTGCAAGCGTTGCAGGTTGGAGCGCAGGCTGAATGACCAGTCCTCGCCCAGCAACGCCGCCAGCAATCGCTCCGGCAACTCGCCCTCCTCCGGCAGCAGCATCAGGCGCTCGCCCAGTTCGACAGCCGCCTGCAAGGCTTGCGGATCGTCGCCATCGACATAGCGTGCGAGCATGATCCGCAGCAGTCGCGCACTGTCATCGCAACGCTCGCAATAACGCCCGAACCAGAACAGGTTTTCCACCACTCGCGATGGCAAATAGGGATCGCGGCGCACCAGATCGTGCACGCCGACATTGCGTTGGGTTTTCCATTGCTCGCCACTGGGCGGTCGATCACCCAGCACCCACGTGTCCTTGCTCGCGCCGCCGCGCTGCATCGACACCACTTCGGCATCCGCCTCGGCAGCCACGCGGGTCAAACCACCGGGCAGCACTCGATAACCTTCTTGACTGGCTGTCGCGTAAACACGCATGCCGATGGCTCGCGGTTGCAGCTGTCCGTCCTCGGCCTGCCAGATCGGCGCCTGCGACAGCTGGGCCAGTTCTTGCGCTACATATGCATAAGGTCGCGCCTGCATGCGCTCGGCGAGGGACTGGCGCTGTTTTTCACTCAGATCACGGCCAAATACCGGTGCGAAACTTTGTGAGGGAAACGCCGGTTTGATCAATAGCTCAGGCAGTTTTTCCAGCGCCTGGGCCAATACTGGCGCCTCGCCACACCACCAGGTCGCAATGGACGGCAGGATAAGTTCTTCGCCGAACAGGAATTGGTTGATCCTGGGCAGAAAGCCGAGCAAACCCGGCGACTCGAGCACACCGCTGCCGAGCGCGTTGGCGACCAGCACCCGTCCCTGGCGTACCGCCTCAAGCAAGCCGGGAACGCCCAGCGCAGAGTCCGTGCGCAACTCCAGCGGATCGCAGAAGTCGTCATCGAGCCGGCGCATGATTGCGTGTACCCGGCGCAGGCCGCTGAGGGTTTTCAGGTACACCGTGGCATCGCGCACCGTGAGGTCGCCGCCCTCTACCAGCGGATAGCCGAGCTGGCGCGCCAGATAAAGATGTTCGAAATAGCTTTCGTTGAATCGTCCCGGCGTGAGCAATACCACCAGCGGCGCGTCATCGTCGCAGGGCGCCTGCCGGACCAGGGTTTCCTGCAAGGTGCGAAAGAACCCCGCCAGATGCTGCACTTTCAGATCACGGTACAACTCGGGGAAGGCGCGGGAGACGATGGTGCGGTTTTCCAGCGCATAGCCCGCACCCGACGGCGCTTGCGTGCGATCTGCGGTGACCCACCAGCGCCCGTCCGGCGTGCGCGCCAAATCGACCGCGTATAGATGCAGAAACGCTCCTTCCGGCGGCGCGATGCCCTGACAGGGCCAGAGAAAATTGTTGTGCCCGAAGACCAGTTCCGCCGGCAGCAGGCCTTCGCTGATCAAGCGTTGCGGCCCGTACAGATCGGCCAGCACGGCATTGAGCAACCGCGCCCGCTGGGCAATCCCGGCCGACAGTTGCTGCCACTCATCCGCCGCAATCACATGGGGCAGCAGATCCAGCTCCCACGGGCGATCTGCACCTTTGGGGTCGGCATAGACGTTGTACGTGACGCCGTTTTCCTGAATCTGCCGCGCCAGCAACGCCTGACGCTGCACCAGTTGAGCGGGTGTGCTGCGCTGCAATTGATCGAACAGCCGTTGCCAATGCGGACGCACCGCACCACTGCTATCAAGCAGTTCGTGATAAGTGCCCGCCGTCAGCGGGTAGCGGTCTAGCAGGTCAGGCATGGAAAGCTCGGCAGACAGCAAGGAACGGTCAGACTAACGCAGGCACATGACGCGCGGATATACGAAAAATCCGCGTGTCGCGTGCGATTCAGAAACGTCGTAAATCGAGAGTCATGGGTAGCTCGTCGGAGATGGCCAGATCAGGTATAGGAAGTTTCCCAGGCGTGTGTCCGATCCGGAAAAACCGCGCCATGCGCCGGCTCTCCGCTTCGTTGGCGTTTACCGGCAGCGTCTCGTAATTGCGCCCGCCCGGATGGGCGACGTGGTATTGGCAACCACCCAGAGAACGGCCCATCCAGGTGTCGAGCAAGTCGAACACCAACGGTGCATGTACCGCAATCGTCGGTTGCAAGCAGTTGGCCGGTTGCCAGGCGCGATAACGCACGCCTGCCACGAACTCGCCAACACGCCCGGTCGGATGCAGCGGCACCGCAACGCCATTGCACGTCAGCAGATAGCGCTGCGGCGGCAAGCCCTTGAGCTTGACCTGCAAGCGCTCCAGCGATGAATCGACGTAACGCACCGTGCCGCCCGTCGCACCCTCCTCCCCCAGCACATGCCACGGCTCCAGCGCCTGACGCAGCTCCAGTTCGATGCCATTGACGGCGTAATCGCCGACCTTGGGAAAACGAAACTCCAGATGCGCCGCAAACCATTCCGCCCGCAGCGGATAGCCAGCGCTATTGAGCTCGGCGATCACGTCGGCGAAATCCTGCTCGATAAAGTGCGGAAGCATGAAGCGGTCGTGCAACTCAGTGCCCCACCGCGCCAGCTTCGGCGGCGCATAGGGTTCGCGCCAGAAGCGTGCGACCAGCGCCCGCAGCAACAATTGCTGAGCCAGGCTCATGCGCGCATGCGGTGGCATTTCAAAGGCGCGCAATTCCAGCAGGCCAAGCCGCCCGGTAGCGCCGTCCGGCGAATAGAGTTTGTCGATGCAAAACTCGGCTCGGTGCGTGTTGCCGGTAACGTCGATCAGCAAGTTGCGCAGCAGGCGATCCACCAGCCACGGTGCACATTCCTCACCTGGCTTGGGCATCTGCGCGAAAGCGATTTCCAGTTCGTACAGTGCGTCGTTACGCGCTTCGTCGACCCTCGGCGCCTGAGATGTCGGGCCGATGAACAACCCGGAAAACAGATACGACAACGACGGATGGTTGTGCCAATAGCTGATCAGGCTGCGCAGCAGATCGGGACGGCGCAAAAACGGCGAGTCCCCAGGCGTCGCGCCACCGAGGACGAAGTGGTTACCGCCGCCCGTACCGGTATGGCGACCGTCGATCATGAACTTTTCAGTGGTCAGGCGCGTCTGCCGCGCCTCTTCATAGAGAAACTCGGTGCGCTCGACCAACTCATCCCAGGTCGCCGACGGCTGCACGTTGACCTCGATCACGCCCGGATCCGGGGTGATGCGAAAATTACTCAGACGCCCATCACTCGGCGGCTCGTAGCCTTCCAGCAGCACCGGGCAATGCAATTCTTCGGCGGTGGCCTCGATGGCCGCGACCAACTCCAGATAATCCTCGACTCGCTCCAGCGGCGGCATGAACAGGTACAAGCGCCCTTCGCGGGCCTCGGCGCAGAACGCGGTGCGGGTCAGCCAATCGGCGGACTCGTCGATCTGCGGCGCACGCTCGTCCGCCGTTGCCGTTTCGCCATGACTGTTGAGCTGTGCGGTATCCGGCAGCGCCGGGAAGTCCTGATTCGGGTCCTGAGCATGAATAAACGGATACTCGGCCGCTTTTACCCAAGGCTGCGAGCCCAACGGCAAACGGTAGCCCAACGGTGAATCCCCAGGCACCAAGCGGCAATGCTCGTCGCGCAGATACCAGCGCCCGCTCTGCCATTGATCGCCCTTGGCGGTGCGTGCCAGCGGTAGCACTTGGCCGATCACCTTATCGAGGCCCTGACTGAAGACCTTGCGCAGCCGCGCACGCTCCAGCGGCTCTTCCAGACGCGAATCTTCGGCGCTGACGTTGCCGGGCAATGTGCCCTCGCGCCAGAGGTAATAGAAATTGTCCTCGTAGGCCGGGAATACAAACCGCGTGGGAATTTTCAGGCGTTCGGCGACGCTCCTCAGAAAGCGTCCGGCCAACTCACCATCAGCGCCGTAATCTTGCTGTTCGTCGGCAATCAACGCGGCGTTTTGCCAGATCGGCACGCCATCGCGGCGCCAATAGCAATTGAGCGACCAGCGCGGCAGTTGCTCGCCCGGATACCACTTGCCCTGGCCAAAATGCACCAGACCTTTGGGGGCGTAATGCTTGCGCATGCGCTGGAACAGTTCGGCGGAGAGGCGGCGCTTGTCCTCGCCCAAGGCTGCCGTGTTCCACTCGGCGCCATCCGGGTCATCGATTGACACAAAGGTCGGCTCGCCGCCCATGGTCAGGCGCACGTCGCCGTCCAGCAGGTCAGCGTCGATCTGCCGGCCCAGGGCTTGAATCGCCAGCCATTGCTCGTCGGTATAGGGCTTGGTGACACGCGGCGCTTCCCAGATCCGTTCAACCGACATTTCGTGGCTGAACTGTGTCTCGCAGGGTTCGACCATCCCGCTGATTGGCGCTGCCGAGGACGGATCGGGACTACAGGCCAGCGGAATATGTCCTTCACCGGCAAATAACCCGGAAGTGGCATCGAGGCCGATCCAGCCTGCGCCCGGCAGATACACCTCACACCAGGCGTGCAGGTCGGTGAAATCCACCTCGGTGCCGGACGGGCCGTCGAGGCTTTTCACGTCCGCCGTCAACTGGATCAGGTAACCGGAGACAAATCGCGCCGCCAGCCCGAGGTTGCGCAGCAGTTGCACCAGCAGCCATGCCGAATCGCGGCAGGAGCCGGAGGCGTGTTCGAGGGTGTGTTCCGGGGTTTGTACGCCCGGCTCCATGCGGATCAGATAATTGATGTCTTCGCTCAGACGCTGATTGAGCGCGACCAGAAAATCCACCGCAGGCAATGGCGTGCGGTCGATGCCGTCCAGATAGGCCTGGAACTTTGGCGTCAGCGGCAATGTTTCGAGGTATGGCGCCAGCTCTTTGCGTTCATCGGCAGCGTAGGTGAACGGGATTTTCTCGGCATAGGGTTCGAGGAAGAAGTCGAACGGGTTGAACACCGCCATCTCGGCCAGCAGATCGACTTCGATCCGTAGCTCATCGGTTTTCTCGGGGAATACCAGCCGCGCGAGGTAATTGCCCTGCGGGTCTTGTTGCCAGTTGATGAAATGCTGCTCGGGCGAGACTTTCAGCGCATACGAGAGAATCCGCGTGCGGCTGTGGGCGGCCGGGCGCAGGCGGACGATCTGCGGGCCGAGTTCGACAGCGCGGTCGTAGCGGTAATGCGTGACGTGATGCAATGCGACATGAATCGACACGGCGTGCCTCCTGCGAGCCTAAGCGTATTCGAAAGCGCGCAAGACTTATGCCATGCAGTGGCTTGGGCGCTTTCCTGGAATGCTTAGGGGAGTACAGCACCAAAATCGGGCGATGCGGGGAAATGGTTTGGCGAGTTTGCGCCTAAATGTGGCGAGCAGGTGTTTATGGGGTGTCTGACCTGACGCCATCGGTGGCAAGCCAGCTCCCACAGATTTCTCTGTCGCCCACAGAACCGTGGCCACTAAAGATCCCTGTGGGAGCTGGCTTGCCAGCGATGAGGCCAGTGGTAACAACACATTTCGGGAGACCTGAAATGCAAAACGCCAACCCGAAGGTTGGCGTTCTGTTTTAGCGCGGTACGACCGGCTTGCGAGCCGGCTTCGGCCCTTTGCCCTTGGCCGCGTCTTTACGCTCCTTGGCGGCCTGCTGGTTGCGGGCAAATGCCGCAGCCTTGGCCTGTTCACGCTTGTCCCAAGGATTACCGCCATCACTGGCACGCGGCGGCAGACCGGTGTGCTGAGTGAGGATCTTGGTGGTCTTCTCTTTGCCTTCCTTCGCGACTTTATGGCTGCCGGCCGGTGTCGAGTTCTTGCGACGGGCGCTCTGGTAGCTGTCGGTGGCCGGCTGATGCAGCGGAATCAGCTGATCCTTGCCTGGACCGATCAAGTCGCTACGGCCCATGCGTTGCAGCGCTTCACGCAGCATCGGCCAGCCTTTCGGGTCGTGATAACGCAGGAACGCTTTGTGCAGACGACGCTGCTCTTCGCTCTTGACGATGGTCACGCCGTCGCTCTTGTAGGTGACCTTGCGTAGCGGGTTCTTGCCCGAGTGGTACATCGCGGTGGCGGTGGCCATCGGCGACGGGTAGAACGCCTGCACCTGGTCGGCACGGAAACCGTTGCCCTTGAGCCACAGGGCCAGGTTCATCATGTCTTCGTCGGTGGTGCCCGGGTGGGCGGCGATGAAGTACGGAATCAGGTACTGCTCTTTGCCCGCTTCCTTGGTGTACTTCTCGAACATGCGCTTGAACTTGTCATAGCTGCCGATGCCCGGTTTCATCATCTGGTTGAGCGGACCTTCCTCGGTGTGTTCCGGGGCGATCTTCAGGTAACCGCCGACGTGGTGGGTCACCAGCTCCTTGACGTACTCCGGCGACTCGACCGCGAGGTCGTAGCGCAGGCCGGAAGCAATCAGAATCTTCTTCACACCCGGCAACGCACGGGCGCTGCGGTACAGCTGAATCAGCGACGAGTGGTCGGTGTTCAGGTTCGGGCAGATGCCCGGGAACACGCACGAAGGCTTGCGGCACGCGGATTCGATTTCCGGCGTCTTGCAGGCGATGCGGTACATGTTCGCGGTCGGGCCGCCGAGGTCGGAAATGACGCCGGTGAAGCCCGGCACCTTGTCACGGATCTCTTCGATTTCGCGAATGATCGACTCTTCGGAACGGTTCTGGATGATCCGGCCTTCGTGCTCGGTGATCGAGCAGAAAGTGCAGCCGCCGAAGCAGCCACGCATGATGTTCACCGAGAAACGGATCATGTCGTAGGCCGGGATCTTCTCCTTGCCGTACGCCGGGTGCGGAACACGCGCGTAAGGCATGCCGAACACGTAGTCCATTTCTTCAGTGGTCATCGGAATCGGCGGCGGGTTGAACCAGACGTCGACTTCGCCATGCTTCTGCACCAGCGCACGGGCGTTGCCCGGGTTGGTTTCCAGGTGCAGCACGCGGTTGGCGTGAGCATAAAGAACGGCATCGCCACGGACCTTTTCTACCGATGGCAGACGAATCACGGTCTTGTCGCGGGTCATGCGCGGGCTGGCCAGGATCTGCACGACCTTGGCTTCCTGCGGATCTTCGACCGGACCCTTTTCCTGCTCGATGGCGCAGGCCTGAGTGTCCTGGGTATTCACGTACGGGTTGATGATCTTGTCGACCTTGCCCGGACGGTCGATGCGCGTGGAATCGACTTCGTACCAGTCTTTCGGCGTATCGCGGCGAATGAACGCGGTGCCGCGCACATCGGTGATGTCTTCGATCTTGTGCCCGTAGGACAGACGCTGGGCGACTTCGACAATCGCGCGTTCGGCGTTGCCGTATAGCAGGATATCGGCGCTGGCATCGATCAGGATCGAGTTACGCACGCGATCCTGCCAGTAGTCGTAGTGGGCAATGCGGCGCAGAGAGGCTTCGATGCCACCGAGCACTATCGGCACGTGCTTGTAGGCTTCCTTGCAGCGCTGGCTGTAAACCAGGCTCGCGCGGTCCGGACGCTTGCCGGCCATGCCGCCCGGGGTGTAGGCGTCGTCGGAGCGGATTTTCTTGTCGGCGGTGTAGCGGTTGATCATCGAGTCCATGTTGCCGGCCGCGACGCCGAAAAACAGATTCGGCTCGCCGAGCTTCATGAAATCGTCTTTGGACTGCCAGTTCGGCTGCGCGATGATCCCGACGCGGAAGCCTTGCGACTCCAGCAGCCGGCCAATGATCGCCATGCCGAACGACGGGTGATCGACGTAGGCATCTCCCGTAACAATGATGATGTCGCAGGAATCCCAGCCAAGCTGATCCATCTCCTCCCTGCTCATCGGCAGGAACGGCGCTGGCCCGAAACATTCGGCCCAATATTTTGGATAGTCAAATAACGGCTTGGCTGCTTGCATGTCGGACGACCGGTGTTGAGATGAAAAATCGCGGGCGCGGAATATAGCACAAAATTTGACCAATTCCGACGGCAGTGGTCGGTTTCTCTCCGGGCTCGTGCCATTGGCCCAAAAACCGCCCGACCGCGCACATTTCTGCACCGCGACCCGCGCCAGTCGAACCCGATACACCGTTGCCCTCCGGGGCAACGCGCCCACTACGACAACCCTTCAAGGATGAAGAAATGTCACCCAAACCGCCCACTAGAGGCACTGTCACCGTAGAGATCCACGCTCGCCCCGGCGAACCGGCAGGCGGGTCTGCGCCAAGGCGCGATACAACAACGCCTGTCGATTCCAGCCCCGCGACGGCGATAGCGGCACCGCGTGTCGTGCGCCCGGGCAGAACACCGGCCGCCGTCGACCTTGATGCAATCCAGCCAGTGCCCGCCATCACCATCCAGCCAACACCCGCGCCGCTGCCCGCAGCCGTATCCGGGCCAATGCCGCTGACGCATTACCGGATCAGCACCGATGCGCATCTTCCGCCAGCCAATGAGCAGGGCTTGCGAACCTACAAAGGTCGCCAGTACGTCGATGTTCCCGGCGGCACCGTACAAGTCGCGGCAATTGCGGAAAACGGCCCGTATCGCGCCCGGCTGGCGAGCGAGCTGAGCCCTTCCGGGCCCGTGCTGGTGAGGGCCGCCGACGGCAAACTCTGGCACCCGTCAGTGGAGCCTGCCGCCGAGATGTTGTATTCGTTGACCGAAGCACGTCTGCAAGGCTTTCTCACGGATCTGGACTTCACAGATGTCGAGCCCGACAGCCATGGGTTGCACAGCTTCGACGGCAAACGCTACGCGGTGATTGAACGTCGCGCCTATCAGGTTCTGCATGATCCCGAGGCCTCCACCGCGCAGATTTCGGTGATGCGTATCGTGCGCCCCGACGATGCGGTCGCCGCAGACGGCGACAACCGCTTTATCGCCACACGCCCGGGAAGATCCGAGCCGATCGTGTTCGATGAACAACACGGCTGGCGGGGCATCGTCATTGCCGGTGCAGGCGGGATGCGCCGCTCGAAACCCGACAAGGTGCAACGTCTTACCGCAGCTGATCTGATACTCGAGTTGCAGACCCAGACCGAGTTGATCCATCAGGGCGCAACGCGTATTGACGATCTGGACGCTGCCTGGCGTGTGGTGAAAGGCACAGAACTCGAGAAAGGCGCACTCGTCCAGCTCGAAGTACAGCTTCATCGACAACTGGCAGCGTTGGAGAAGGCCGCCAACTTCTACATCAATGAACGGGATACCCTGCAACCCCTCAAAGGCAGCGCCCTCTACGCCAGCGACCTGCACAACATTCAGAAAAAACGCATTGAAGCCTATACACGGCTCATGAGTGCCGGTGATTCACGCAAGCGGCTGGACATCTCTTTCTACAATGATCCTTTCGAGGCCTATCGCTCGACGGTCAATTACCTGAAAAGCAAACTGGCCCTGCTGGAAAAGCGCCAGCAGATTGCCCTCGACATACTCAAGCGAACGCGTGCGTCGGAAAGCGAACTGATCGACCTCGGGTTCTACCCGACAGAAATCCATGAGACCAAGGCGTTCTGGGTCGATGCCAAAAGCCGCTTGCTCACCGATGTGCCGATTACCGACAACAACTTCAAACCGATCCACCTTGCTTACGCTTTTACCGAAACAACGTTTGCCTTTCGTGACATCGACAGTATCCCGGTGGCGGCACGCATCGCGGTGCTGAGCAACCTGGTCGACCAGTGCGCGGCGATCAGAGCCTCGTACGAAGACCTCGAACTGCCACCTGGGCCGGTGCATGCCAGCTCGCGGCAGGAAATCATCGACGCCATTCAGGCCTTTGAAAACACCCTCGAAAACCGCATCGCTGTCGATCACCGCGACCTTGAAAGAACCACGTCGCTGCCATCACAGGATCAGTCGATCGATTTCGACTTCATTCCTGCACAACGCAAAAACCAACCGGCACCGCAAGCGAAAAGAATGTTTCGCAGCAAACACCACGGTGTCTACAAGATCCGGGTCGGACAGACACGCCGCAACGCCTTGGGCGAAGAGTTGATCGATGTCATGGATCCGCACAACCCGGCAAAGGTCATGCAAACCTACGAGCGCCGCGAAGGGGAATGGCAGCGGTTGGTGGCCACGCAAGAAAGAAATCTGTCGACCCTGATCACCCAGGCCGGCGTGCATCTGGAACAGACCGAGACGCACCTCAATACCGCCCGCAAGGATGAGCGGGCAAAACGCAACGCCACCAACATCGTCGAGCAACTGGGTGATGCCGCCGAAGCGCTAGACGACCTCGGTCGACAGATCGAACGCGCGCCGAACCCGGCGAAAAACGACATCGCCGTGCTCGTTCAGCGCCTGCGGCAAGACAGTGAGCGCTTGCGCCGCGAGGGCGAAGACATCCGGATCCGCTTGTACAAGGACAAGTCCTTTCTGAGCGCCGACCGGGTGGCGTATCTGATCAGCCAGGATCACCTGAGCGTGAGCAAAATCCAGGTACGGCTCGAGCAAGGCAGGGGCAAGTACAAACACTTCATCGATATCTATTCGCTGAACGACAGGCATACGGGCGAGCCGTTGTGGCAGGCGCATTTCCATTACGAAAAACGCAACAGCGCCGCGCTGGATTTCATGGTCAAGGGCGGTCACCTCAAGACCCTTGCACAAAGCGCGACGGGCAGTAACTCGCAACGTCGGGATGAGCAGGCCGGGCGGCCGCATGTGGCGATCTGGCGGGAAACCCTCGATGGTCGAACGGCACAGAAAATCTTCGAACTGGCGCCCTGAGACCGTTACAAAAACCAGCCCCCCCCTCTTCAAGGATGAAGACATGTCACCGAAACCACCCGCAAAAGGCGTCACCCGCGTAGATGTCCATACGCGCCCTGGCGAACAGCCAACCGGCCCTGTACGGCGCCCGATTGACTCCCCCACCGCACGCGCTGTGCGTACCACTCAACGATCGGACAGCACGCTGGCCGACGCTGACCTGGAGGCAATCACTCCAGCGCCAACCGTAAGCATCAGTCAGCCTTTATCCACCCCTGAAGTGGTCAATCCGGCATCGCAACAACCGCTCAGGCGTTACTGGATCAGCGCCGAGGCCCAGCTTCCGCAAGCTGACGCCGAGGGATTCAGGACTTTCAGGGGACGGCGTTACGGCAATGTGCCGGAGGGCGGCGTCGTGCATATCGTGACCGAGCCGGAAACAGGCCAGTACCAGGCAAAACTGCCGAGCGAATTACAGCCTTCTGGTCCGATGCTGTCCTACGACCTCGGCAGTCAGCTGTGGCGCCCGCTGGCTGATTTTGCGCCCGTCACCTACCCGTTGCCGGTCGGTCGCCTGCTGGGTTTTCGCACTGACCTGGATTTCACCGGCGTCGAGCCCGGCCCTGACAAGCTGTATCGCCATCAGGGAAAACTGTACGTGGTGATCGACAAGCACGCGTATCAGATTCTCCATGATGAGGATTTTTCCTCGCCGCAGACACCGGTCAAGCGCATTGTCCGGGCAGAGGATGCTGTCGCCCGTGACGATCAGAACCTTTACGTCGCGACACGCCCGGGCCGCTCGGAGCCGATTGTCCACGACGCGGTGGAAGGCTGGGTGGGCATTCTGGTCGGTGGCATAAGCGGCATGCCGAGGGCCAGAAAAAGCAGCATCGCGGCAACGGCAGTGGCCAGTCTGGAGCTGCGCCTGAAAAACGACACGGAGGCGATCAATCAGGCGGTAGTGGATTCCAGGCAACTGGAAACCGAGTGGCGCGAGGCAAAAGGCAAAGAGGGCGAAAGAGGCGCAGCGATTGCGATGGAAGTACAGATTCGCCGATTGATGCTTCTACTGGATGACTCCGCCAGTTTTTACCTGAACCAGCGCGAGGCGTTGGCCATGGTCAAAACCAGCACCGTCTACAAAAAGGAGTTGATCGAAAGGCAGATAGCGCAAATCGCTGCCTACACCCGCCTGATGTTCGTCAGGGATGCGCGGCATATGCAGGAACTGCGCACGCCCGTGGATATTCTCGAGGCCTATCGCACGGCCGCGACCTATCTGGCGAACAAACTGACGCTGATGGAAAAACGCCAGCAAATCGCAAGTGACGTCCTCAAAAGCTCGCCCTCGTCACAGAGTGAATTGACCGAAGTGGGTTTCGACCCCACTGATATTCACGCCGTGACCGCACGCTGGGTTGATGCGCGCAGCCGTCTGCTGACGGAAGTGCCGATGGGTGCAGATTTTGTTCCGGCGCAACTGGCGATCGCGTTCTCGGAAGCGACCACCGCTTTTCAAGCCATCGAGCGCATGCCCGACGACGCCCGAATCGCCGTACTGAGCATGTTGCTGGACCAGTGCGCGGCCATCCGCGCTTCTTACGAACGTTTTTCCCTGCCGCCTGATCCAGCGCATGTGAACTCGAGAAACGAAATCACCCAGGCGATACGAGCCTTCGAAAATGCCCTGGAAGAACGCCTGGCGCGCTACCACCATGATCTGGAAAGAACCATGGCGCTACCGATCCACGACCAGCCCATCGACTTCGACTTCATCCCGGCCCAGGAGCGTACCGGGGTAACGCCACCGCCCAAGCGAGTATTCCGCGCCCGCCATCATGGCAACTTCAAGATCTGTATCGGCCAGCCTCGGCGAACCCCGGCGGGCGATGAAGTGATTGATGTGATGAGCAGCGACAACCCGACTCAAACGTTGCGAACCTATGAACGCAAGGAAGGCGAATGGCAAAGGATCGTCGCAACGCAAGACAAGACCCTGGGCGCCCTGATGGCAGAAGCCGACGACAGCCTTGCAGCCGTCGAGGCACACCTGGCCAGTGCCCGCCAGGACGAGAGAGCGAAGGAAAGCGCAGGCAACATACTCGATGCACTGGGTGCCAAGGCGGAAGAACTCGATGACTTGCGCGTGCAGATCGAACAGTCGCCCAACCCGCTCGCCACCGATTTAGAGCCGCTGATCCAGCGCCTGCGCCAAAGCAGTCAGCGCTTGCGCAGCGAGGGCGAAGACATTCGCGTACGCCTCTATAAGGACAAAACCGTTCTGAGTACCGACCGGGTGGCGTATCTGATCAGCCACGGTCACCTGAGCGTCAAGCAGACCCACGATCGGGTCGAGCGAGGCAAAGGCCAGCAAAAGGAATTTCTCAGCATCTACTCGGTGAATGACAGGCAAACCGGTGATCCCCTATGGCATGTCCACTTTCATTATGAAAAGCAGGACAGCCCGGCGCTGAACTTCAAGGTCAAGGGTGGCCATCTGAAAACCCTCGCGCAAAGCCGATCCGGCGTGACATCGCAGCGTCTGGATGAACAGGCCGGCAGACCTCACGTGCGCATTTGGCGCGAAACCATCGATGGCAGGACCGCGCAAAAAATCTTTGATCTCGCGAACTGAACAATTGCACCGACCGGCACAGCAGTGCCGGCCGGTAACCGGTCATATCCCGTTTTAACTCGGCAATGACGCCGAAAACTGCTCAGCAATTCCCTTACGGAAACTGACGCAACACTATTCAAGGACGAACTTTCATGCCTGTAAAACCACCCACTCGAAACACCGTCAGCGTTGAGGTGCACACACGTCCCGTGCAGACAGACAGTCCACGCCCGCCGCGACCGGACATCCTGCCGCACCTGGACTTCGATACTCCGACCGTGACAAGGCCGCGCCACCCGACACCTGCGGGCAGCACAGCCGCCCACGCCGATCTGGACATCATCACCCCGGCGCCGGTCACTATCAGCCAGACTCCCTCCCCCGTCATCGTCTCCGCACCTGCGCCGCGACCACTGGAACATTACCGGATCACGACAACTACGCCGCTTCCGCTGGCTGACGCCGATGGCTTCATTACGCTCAAGGGACGCCGCTATGTCGAGGTGACGGAGGTTGGCGTCGTCCCGGTCGGAGTGGATCCGCACACCGGCCAGCACCGCGCCAGACTGAGCAGCGAACTGCAACCTTCGGGGCCGGTGCTGGTTCGCGATCCGCAGAGCAAACTGTGGTATGAGCTGGACGACTCGCCCATCACTTTTGCGCTGAGCGACAGTCGCTTGCAGGCTTTTCGCACAGAACTGGACTTTACCGGCGTCGAGCCCGGCAACGATGGCCTGCACCGGTTTGACGGCAAGCTCTATGCGGTGATTGAAAAGGTCGCCTATCAAGCCTTGCACGATCCTGAAGCCACCACGGCCCTGACGCCGGTGATGCGCATTGTCCGGGCCGACGATGCCGTCGCCGCCAGCACCGACAACCAATATGTCGCGACACGCCCGGGCCGCTCGGAAGCCATTGTGTTCGATCCGCTGGACGGCTGGCTCGGGGTCAATCTCCCGGGTGCAGGCGGCATGCACCGCGCCGGGCAAACTCCGCACCGCCCACTGATGGAGCGTTTCACCAGCGCACTCAATCGCTTGAACAGCCCGGCGGCGCGCGCGCGCAAGCTGTACCCGTCGTTTAGCGAAGAGCAAGTCACGACCTTTATCCAATCGTTGGGGGACGATGTCCCGGGCGGTCTGGTACGTCGCGAAACCGATTACAAGACCCTCAAGAAAGAATTGACGGCCTGGTCTCGCACCCACACGCAATCGCCGGTGCCGGCCGCCAGCAAAGCCTGGATAGAGCTCGCCGTTGTGGAGACCAAACGCTGTTGGCGCCAGCAGACCGGGACAACGCTGAAACTGCTACCTGCCCCGGACGGAACCACGTTGCCGCCGCTCAAAGCGGACTTCGGCCATGTCCGGACGCTCGAGCTGGACAAGATTACCTGGTCAGACACCGCCGACACGTTTCTCAGCAGTTTTTCGGGGCTGGAGCACCTGACCGTCACCCGTACCACCCTGGAAAAGCTGCCCGACGCTGTCGCCACCTTGAAAACCCTGAAGGCGCTGGACCTGAGTTCCAACCGTATTCAGCTGGATGCCACCGCTGCCGCCGATTTGAGCACCCTCTCCCGGCTTGAGCGAATCGACCTGTCCGGCAATCCCCTTGGACAGACACCGGACTTCAGCGCCATGGCAGCGTTGAAGGTCGTCAATCTGAGCAATACCCGCATCGACCAGTGGCCGACGGGCCTGGAACAACAGACAGGGCTGGAACTCGTCGATCTGCGCCAGAATCGTCTGAGTGAAGTACCGGAAACGATCCTCAACCCACCGGCCGATCAGTTGCAGGCACGCGCACGGATCAACGGCGTCACGCTGCTTGAAGACAATGCGTTTGCGCAGGGTTACTGGAGAACGCTGGAAGGGTTTTGGCGACGCGTCGCCGCTGCACACCCGGAGCTCGCGCCCCACACTGGCAGCGGCGCGTTCAGACTGGACGGCGACACCGCCGACATCGTCATGGTGCAACGCCTGCATCCCGACAAGGATGCGCAAGCGGTCAAGGACTTCGTCCTGGAAATGGACGACGCCGCGCGAACCGGGCTGGCCGCACGCGTGCAGGAACTTGAGCGGCTGGAGACGCAACTGGAGGAATACGTTCGTAGTCACAACAGCAGCGCCACAGCTGATGACTCAACAAAAAAGTCGGTGCAACGAATCGCGAGGTCAATCAAGGCGTGCTGGCTACGCACTACCCGGCATTCACTGTTGTTTTTCCTGGAGGGCGGACCACTCCCGAATCTGAACGCGGATTTCAGCCACGTGAGTTCACTGACCCTGAAAAGCATTGTCTGGTCGGATGCGGCCGACGTGTTCCTGTCCAACTTCGCCCATCTGGAGCACTTGTCCATCACTCACTCCGGGATTGGAAAATTGCCCGGAAAAATTAACGAGATGAACAAACTCAAGCACCTCGACTTGAACACGAACCGTATTGAACTGGACGAGGAAAGTGCAGCAACACTCAGCGCGTTGAGTCAATTGGAAACGGTCAATCTTGCCGATAACCCGGCGCTCAAACTGACGCCTGACTTCAGCGCCATGTCTGGCCTGACCTCCCTGAGCCTGAGCCATACAGGAATCAGTCAGTGGCCTACCGGCTTGCAGGACAAGACCGCGCTGACCAACCTGGATCTACGCAACAACCGCCTGCGTGAGGTACCGCATGCACTCCTTGATCCGCCCGTTGAGCAATTGCCCTTGGTCGCTCGGATCAACGCCGGTACCTTGCTTGAAGGCAATGCCTTTCCCTCAGCGTACTGGAGAAAATTCGACGGTTTCTGGCGACGTCTGAACGCGGCTCATCCCGAGTTGTGGGATACCGCCCAGCCCTCGGCATTTGATAGCGAAAACTCAAGAGCACAGCGATACCGACGACTCTTTCCGAGCAAGAGCATCAAGGAATGCCGGGAGTTCATCTGGGGTCTTGAACGCGGGACCGTGGCGACGAAACTCAACAGCCTCGAACAGGAGTTTGGCGTGCTGAAAACCCAGCTCGACGCCTGGGTATTTTCTGGAGGAGGCAATCGCGGGGGTTACGTTCGGGCGTTCCAATTGGAGGCCAACGCACTGACCCGCTCGGACCGGGTCAAGGCCAGTGAGCGGATTATCAAGTGCTGGCGGCGGGAAACACCGCAGAGACTGGCCAATGACCGCACGCCCATCGGGCTGGAACTGGATCTCAGTGGCCTGATTCTGCCCACCTTGCCGGACATTGACGTCGATTTCAGTCATGTCGGTTCTCTGCGATTGAGCAATATGGCTCTGAGCACTTCGCCGGAAGGCTTTCTGACCCGATTCCGCCATGTGCGCTGGCTGGACCTGTCACAAAATGAGCTGCGCGAACTGCCGCCGGCCGTTGGCGAAATGAGCGGGATGACCCGACTTTTCCTGCAGAACAATCAGATTTCCCTGACCGCCGACACCGCCCGCGTGCTGTCCGAGCGCACAACACTGCGAGCCCTGTGGCTGCACGAAAATCCGCGACTGGGCATCCCGCCGGACTTCAGCCAGATGACCGACATTCGCTCGGTTAATCTGGCCAACACCGGGATCGACACTTTCCCGAGCGGAATAGCCGATCAGCCATTACTGGATACGTTCAATCTGAGCAACAACCGAATCACAGACATTCCGGATGCGGTCATCGCCCCGCCAGACGATCGACTGGCCCATACGGTGCGCATCAACAACGTGACTGACATCAGGAACAATCCGCTGTCCGCCGAAACCCAAACCCGGCTGTTCCAATACGACGAGCGCTTGTTAGCGGCCGAGATGCCGCTGAGAGGGCTGCGCAACCTGATCGACACGGCACGAGGCCATGCCCCCGTCGTACGCCCAGCGACAGATGATCCGATGTCACGCTGGACATCGGGCCTGACGACAGATGAGGTAACAGCCAGAAGAAGCCAGTGGCGAACACTGCATGAGCAGCCGCGCGCGGAGGGTCTGTTCGATACGCTTGAACGCTTGCTGGACATTCCGACCGGTCACCACGACCTTCAACGACGGGTCTGGAAGCTGATCGACAGCATCACCGAAAACAATGCGGATTCCGAACGCCTGCGCAAAGAGGTATTTGACCGGGCGGGCGACGCCGCCTGTTGTGATCGGGCGGCATTCACGTTTACCAATCTGGAAATCCTGACGATGGTGCACGATGCGCGCAGCCAAGCTCGAGATCATGCTCAAGGCCCGCAACTGTCTGCACTTTCCAAAGCGTTGTTCCATTTGCATGAGGTCGACAAAATCGCCTCGGCGGACATTGCCCAGCGTGAGGCCAGGATCCTCGAGTCGAGGCCCCAGGGAGCTGCAGTGCAGGCAGCGCCTCACGTCCGTGAGGAAGTCGAGATCCGGCTTTTCTATCGCCACCGTTTGAAAGACCGACTCCAACTGCCGGGACAGCCTGAGCGAATGGGTTTCGATAATTTAGTCGAGGTGTCCAAGGCGCAACTGGATGCGGCGTACGAAAAAGTCATCGCACTGGACAATTCACCTGAAGCATTCGACGCCCTGGTGTCGAGGCAGTTCTGGCAGGAATTTGTCACTCACAAGTACCGGGTGCAATTTGAAGTGCAGCAACAAACGTTTCAGGATCGCCAGGCGACCCTCGATGACGCGCACGCCGCCGGGACGCTGGCATTCGCCGATTACGACGCGCAATCGAAGGCGCTGCAAACATCGCTGGCGAAAGTGGAAGAGACGCTGATCGTCACGTTGTCCCGACAGGAACTGAACGAGCATTCCGCGCGCCACACCGGCGAGGAGGCAGCCGGCGGAACTGAATGACACGCGGGGTGAGGACGGCTGGCCGGTTGATACCGGCCAGCCATTATTCGTCGTCGTCGAAGTTGTAGCTGCCCGGCGCAAGGTTCTCGAAACGGGTGTACTTACCGATGAACGCCAGACGGATAAAACCGATCGGGCCGTTCCGCTGCTTGCCGATGATGATTTCGGCGATGCCTTTGTGCTCGGTCTCCGGGTGATACACCTCGTCCCGGTACACGAACATGATCACGTCGGCGTCCTGCTCGATCGCTCCGGATTCCCGGAGGTCGGAGTTCACCGGACGTTTGTTGGGACGTTGTTCCAGCGAGCGGTTGAGCTGCGACAACGCCACCACCGGGCAGTTGAATTCCTTGGCCAGCGCTTTCAGGGATCGCGAGATCTCGGAAATCTCGTTGGTCCGGTTGTCACCGCTGGAGCCCGGAATCTGCATCAGTTGCAGGTAGTCGATCATGATCAGGCCGACATCGCCGTGCTCACGCACCAGACGCCGGGTCCGTGCACGCATTTCCGACGGGCTGATACCGGCGGTGTCATCAATGAACAGCTTGCGGTCGTTGAGCAGGTTGACCGCCGAAGTCAGGCGCGGCCAATCATCGTCTTCTAGCTGTCCGGAACGCACCTTGGTCTGGTCGATGCGGCCGAGGGACGAAAGCATACGCATGATCAGCGATTCGCCTGGCATCTCGAGCGAGTACACCAGCACCGCTTTTTCGCTGCGCAACACGGCGTTTTCCACCAGGTTCATCGCGAAGGTGGTTTTACCCATCGATGGACGGCCGGCGACGATGATCAAGTCGGACGGTTGCAGGCCGCTGGTCTTCTCGTCGAGGTCGGTGTAACCGGTGGACAGGCCGGTGATGGCGTTGTCGGTGTTGAACAGGGTGTCGATGCGGTCGATGGCCTTGGTCAGCAAATCGTTCACACCGACCGGGCCACCGGTCTTCGGCCGCGCTTCGGCGATCTGGAAGATCTGCCGTTCGGCTTCGTCGAGAATCTCGGCGGCGGTGCGACCTTCAGGATTGAAGGCGCTGTCGGCGATTTCAGTGCTGATGCCGATCAGTTGGCGCAAGGTTGCCCGCTCGCGGACGATTTGCGCATAGGCCTTGATGTTGGCGACGGACGGCGTGTTTTTCGCCAGCTCGCCAAGATAACCGAGGCCGCCGACTTGCGAGGTCTGACCTTCCTTGTCCAGTTGCTCGGACAGGGTCACGACGTCGATCGGCATGTTCTGATCGGCCAGTTTGGCGATCGCACGGAAAATCAGCCGGTGGTCATGTCGATAGAAATCGCCGTCGGAGACTTGATCGAGCACGCGTTCCCAGGCGTTGTTGTCCAGCATCAGACCACCGAGAACAGCCTGTTCGGCCTCGATGGAATGCGGCGGCACCTTCAGGGCAGCGGTTTGCAGATCGTATTGCTCGGGAGCGGAGATATCGTTCATGGCCACTTGTGTTTGTTTGGAAAAACAGGGAATTCAGAAAGACAAAGGGCACGACCTGTAAACAGGATCGTGCCCGATGTTAACCGTCTG
Organism: Pseudomonas sp. Seg1; assembly: GCF_018326005.1. Classification (NCBI taxonomy): domain Bacteria; kingdom Pseudomonadati; phylum Pseudomonadota; class Gammaproteobacteria; order Pseudomonadales; family Pseudomonadaceae; genus Pseudomonas; species Pseudomonas sp. Seg1. The sequence continues at coordinate 673,900 of NZ_AP021903.1, read as the reverse complement.
ACGGACAAGCCGCCAGCCGATCAGGTGTTGCTTAAGCTGCTACCACGACAACGCGTACGGTGGCTTCAACTTCGGCGTGCAGGTGCACAGCCACGTCGAATTCACCCACGTTGCGGATGGTGCCGTTCGGCAGACGAACTTCGCTTTTCGCAACTTCAACGCCGGAGGCGGTCAGTGCGTCAGCGATGTCGTGAGTACCGATCGAACCGAACAGCTTGCCTTCGTCGCCAGCGGTGGCAGTGATGGTCACTTCCAGCTCGGCCAGTTGGGCAGCACGGCTTTCAGCCGATGCTTTACGGTCTGCGGCAGCTTTTTCCAGCTCGGCACGACGCTCTTCAAACGCAGCCAGGTTGGCAGCGGTCGCAGCGGTAGCTTTGCCGAAAGGCAGCAGGTAGTTACGGCCGTAACCGGCCTTAACGTTTACTTTGTCGCCCAGGTTGCCCAGGTTGGCGATTTTTTCCAGAAGGATCAGTTGCATGTGGAAATCCTCTTAACTTTTAACCTTCACCGTTCGCGCTGTCGGTGTCTTTCGACACGTGACGACCGCGAAAATCAATCAGGCTGTCGACAATGGCCAGAACCACGAGCAACGGATAGATCAGCTGCATGAACAACAGCAGCGTGACGTACAACCCCACCAGCCAGAAACCGGCCAGTCGCTTCTGCCCGACCAGCCCGTGAATCAGGGCCAGACCGGCGAACACCAGCGGTACACTGCACAACGGCGTCAACATGGCCATCTGTGCACCGAGATTCGGGCCCAGAAGCATCAACGCCAGCAGCAACATCGCCGGCCCCAGCGGGATCCGGATGGCGCGAAACTCGCGACCAAAACCACCCGGGTTGTACAACAACGCCTGCCAATGCCGCCCGACAATCAGGCTCAGCACGCTGACGATCTGCAACAACGCCGCAATCAGTCCGGTCAGGACTGGCGCAATCAGGGACGCGAAACGCGCTTGCTCATCGACCGACAATTGCTTGTAGGTTTCACCGAGAAGCGCTGGCATGACCTTTATCAAGGCCTGCGCGAGCATCTCGATCTGGGCCGCAAACGCTGCCCCGAGCACCACTGAAAACACCACTCCAATCACTACGCTGACCAGCAGCGTGCGGACCCAGGATTCACTTGCGCGCAAAACCAACGCAAGTCCCGAAGACCCCAGCAGCACCAGAAGTGCTCGTGGGTCATCGGCATACAGCCACCAGATCAATGCCGGCAGCAATCCCAGGGACAGAACGCCGATGGCGTCCGTCAATCCGCGCCGCAGCAGTACAAGACTCCCGGCGGCAGCGCCCAACCAATATAACAACGGCAATGTTGCACATCCGGCCACCACGAGAGTGGCCTGCATACGGCCTCGCATGATGAACTCAGCTAAGGCACGCATGCATTCAATCCTTTGCTACTTGTCGACTGCCCGGTCTCAGCGGCCGTGGCTGTCGGTGTAGGCCAGCAGGGCCAGGAAGCGGGCGCGCTTGATAGCGGTGGCCAGCTGACGCTGATAACGAGCTTTGGTACCGGTGATGCGGCTTGGAACGATTTTGCCGGTCTCGGATACGTAGGCTTTCAGAGTGTTGAGATCTTTGTAATCGATCTCTTTCACGTCTTCAGCGGTGAAGCGGCAGAATTTACGACGACGGAAGAAACGTGCCATTTGATAGGCTCCTTAATAAGGTCCGTGGATTACTCGTCAGCGTTATCGCTGTTGTCGCTGTCATCACTATCGGTGCCTTCGGCGCCTTCGTGCTCAGGACGGTCGCGACGCTCACGGCGCTCACTGCGGTTTTCTTCAGCCTTGAGCATCTCGGATTGGCCGGTAACGGCTTCTTCGCGACGGATGACCAGGTTACGGATCACTGCATCGTTGTAGCGGAAGTTGTCTTCCAGCTCGGCCAGGGCCTTGCCAGTGCACTCAACGTTCAGCATCACGTAGTGAGCCTTGTGAACATTGTTGATTGCGTAGGCCAGTTGACGACGGCCCCAATCTTCCAGACGGTGGATTTTGCCGCCGTCTTCTTCGATCAGCTTGGTGTAACGCTCAACCATGCCGCCGACTTGCTCGCTTTGATCCGGGTGGACCAAAAAGATGATTTCGTAATGACGCATGAATGCTCCTTACGGGTTGTAGCCTGCCGCTCAAAAACGGTCAGACAAGGAGTGAATGACACTTATGGACTTGCCGGCGCGGGGCACATGCGTGCCTGCCGTCACAGCAAGGGGCGCAATTGTAGAGAAGGGACAGGAGAGGTGCAAGGCAATTGGTGAATATTTGAACAATCACCAATCCTGCCTTCACCACAAACCAATGTGGGAGCGGGCTTGCTCGCGAATGCGATACATCAGGCAACATAATTGTCGACTGACACTACGCTTTCGCGGGCAAGCCCGCTCCCACAGTTGATTGCATGCAGCTTTATTTCTTGGCGGAGGCCTTGGCTTTGGCGCCACGCTGACGCTGGGCTTCAAACAGGCACACGCCGGTCGCCACGGAAACATTGAGACTGCTGACACTACCGGCCATCGGCAGATTCACCAGATAGTCGCAGTGCTCACGGGTCAGGCGACGCATGCCTTTGCCCTCGGCACCCATGATCAGAATGGTCGGGCCGGTCAGGTCCTGGTCATAAATGCTGACCTCGGCCTCACCCGCCGTGCCGACAATCCACAAACCGCGCTGCTGAAGCTTTTCCAGGGTGCGCGCCAGGTTGGTCACGGCAACCAGCGGAATCACTTCCGCCGCGCCGCAAGCCACTTTACGCACCACAGGTGTCAGCGTGGCCGACTTGTCTTTCGGCACGATCACTGCCAGCGCACCGGCAGCATCAGCCGAACGCAGGCAGGCACCGAGGTTGTGCGGATCGGTCACGCCGTCGAGCACCAGCAACAACGGTGCGCCTTCAGTGCGATCGAGCAGTTCGTCGAGCATTGCCTCACCCCAGACCTGGCTCGGACTGACGTCCGCAACCACGCCCTGGTGCACGCCTTCAACCCAGGCGTCCATTTCGCGGCGCTCGGCCTGACCGACCTGGACACGATTCTCGTTGGCCAGTTCGATCAGGGTCTGCACGCGCGGATCATTGCGGCTTTCGGCCAGCCAGATCTGCTTGACGCGCTTCGGATGGTGACGCAGCAACGCTTCTACCGCGTGAACGCCGTAGATTTTTTCCAACTGACTCATGACTTCGCCTTCGGTTTACGCGCCCCGCCACTTTTGGCTGGAGCAGAACCCGCTTTTGGCGGGCCTTTACGGTGTTTGCTCGGTTTGGCTGGCTTGCCGCCGGCGGCCTTTTCAGGCGCCGACCGTCCGGTCTTTCCCGCAGACGCCGCTTTACCACCGCTTTTGGCATCGGAAAGCAGTGCTTTCTTCATTTCACGGCTTTTACGCAGCTCGGCGTTTTTCGCCACGGCATCGCTTGGGCGATAGGCCTCGACGGCCTTCTCTTTGGCTGGACGACGACTGGAAGTTTTTGCCGGGGCCTTTTCTTCCACAGCCTTGGTCGCTGGAGCAGCAGTTTCAGCGCCACGCTTTTTACGGCCGATCGGCGCACTGATGGTTTTTTCCGCCATCTCGAAGTCGATCTTGCGCTCGTCAAGGTCAACGCGCATGACGCGAACTTCAACGGTATCGCCGAGACGGAAGCTGCGACCGGTGCGCTCGCCCGCCAGGCGGTGATGCACAGGATCGAAGTGGTAGTAGTCGCCCGGCAGCGCGGTGACATGCACCAGACCTTCGACGTAAATATCGGTCAGCTCGACGAACAGACCAAAACCGGTCACCGCAGTGATCACGCCCGGGAACGATTCGCCCACGCGATCTTTCATGAACTCGCACTTGAGCCAGTTCACCACGTCGCGGGTCGCTTCGTCGGCACGGCGCTCGCTCATCGAGCATTGCTCGCCGAGCTGCTCAAGGGCCGCTTCGTCGTACGGGTAGATACGCGCCTTCGGAATGGTCATCGCACCGGCACGGCGAACGTGCGGGGTGTCCTGTTTCGAATGGATCACGCTGCGGATCGCGCGGTGCGTGAGCAGGTCCGGGTAACGACGGATCGGCGAGGTGAAGTGAGTGTAGGCTTCATAATTCAGGCCGAAGTGGCCCTGATTGTCAGCGCTGTACACCGCTTGACTCAGCGAGCGCAGCATCACGGTCTGGATCAGATGGAAATCCAGACGATCCTTGATGCTTGCCAGCAGTGCCTGATAGTCCTTCGGCGACGGGCCGTCCTTGCCTTTGTGCAGGGACAGGCCGAGCTCGCCGAGGAAGGCGCGAAGTTTTTCCAGACGCTCCGGTGGCGGACCATCATGGACGCGGTACAACGCAGGAATTTCGTGCTTCTTGAGGAATTCGGCGGTGGCCACGTTGGCCGCCAGCATGCACTCCTCGATCAGCTTGTGTGCGTCATTACGGGTGGTCGGACGAATTTCGGCAATCTTGCGCTCGGTACCGAAGATGATTCGGGTTTCCTGCGTTTCGAAATCGATCGCGCCACGTACGTGACGAGCCGCCAGCAGAACCTTGTACAGCGCATAAAGCTGTTTGAGGTGCGGCAGAACGTCGTTGTACTCACCGCGAAGCTGACGCGCCTCGGTGATTTTCGGCGTTTCCAGCATCGCACTGACTTTGTTGTAGGTCAGACGAGCGTGGGAATGGATCACCGCTTCGTAGAAGCAGTAGTCAGTCATTTCGCCGGACTTGGAGATGGTCATCTCGCAAACCATGGCCAGACGATCAACGTGGGGATTCAGCGAGCACAGGCCGTTAGACAATTGCTCAGGCAGCATCGGCACCACGCGCTCGGGGAAATACACCGAGTTGCCGCGCACTTGCGCCTCGTTGTCCAGCGCCGAACCGATCTTGACGTAGCTGGAAACGTCGGCAATCGCCACGTACAACTTCCAGCCGCCGGAGAACAGGCGCAGCTTGCCCGGTTTGGCTTCGCAGTAAACCGCATCGTCGAAGTCGCGGGCATCTTCGCCGTCAATGGTGACGAACGGCAGATGACGCAGGTCGACGCGCTTCTCTTTGTCTTTTTCTTCGACTTCAGGCTTGAGCTTGGCCGCTTCTTTCAAAACGGCTTCAGGCCAGACGTGCGGAATATCATAGGTACGCAGCGCGACATCGATTTCCATGCCCGGCGCCATGTAGTTGCCGACCACTTCGACCACGTCGCCTTGCGGCTGGAAGCGCGGTGTCGGCCAGTGGGTGATCTTCACCTCGACGAACTGACCGATCTGGGCGTTGGCATTGCGGCCCGGAGTGACCAGCACTTCTTGCTGGATTTTCGGGTTGTCGGCGACGACGAAGCCGATGCCGCCCTCTTCAAAGTAGCGACCGACGATGGTTTCGTGAGCACGCGACACCACCTCTACGATCACGCCTTCGCGGCGACCGCGACGGTCAAGACCGGAAACACGCGCCAACGCACGGTCACCATCGAACACCAGACGCATTTGCGCCGGGCTCATGAACAGGTCATCGCTGCCGTCGTCCGGCACCAGGAAACCGAAACCGTCCCGGTGACCACTGATGCGGCCGAGGATCAGGTCGAGCTTGTCTACCGGCGCGTAAGTGCCACGGCGGGTGTAGATCAGTTGAGCGTCGCGCTCCATGGCGCGCAGGCGGCGGCGCAGGGCTTCGATCTGGTCTTCTGTGGTCAGACCAAACTCTTCGACCAGTTGCTCGCGGGCAGCAGGCGAACCCCGATCGGCGAGATGCGCCAGGATCAGTTCGCGGCTAGGAATAGGGTTTTCATATTTTTCCGCTTCACGAGCGGCCTCGGGATCGAGGGACTGCCAATCGGCCATTAGAGAGTTTTCACCTTGTCTATATGCGGGTTAGTTTGGCATAGGCGCCATCAAACGGGAAATTTCCGACTCTATAAGGCCCATCTAAAGGCCTGTATCGACGCTTTGCGGGCGTTTTGAACACCGCTGGTAAAAAAAATCAAAAAATATCACAGCAGGGGTTTACAGTTAAAAAGGCGCTCCGTATAGTGCGCGCCATCGACGACGCACAAGCGCTGCCGATACTGCCCAGATGGTGAAATTGGTAGACACGCCAGCTTCAGGTGCTGGTGACCTTACGGTCGTGGAAGTTCGAGTCTTCTTCTGGGCACCAATTTCGAGTTTGAGACTAGATCAGTTTCAAGACTCACACAAAAACCCGCGAAAGCGGGTTTTTTGCATTCTAAGGAACGCTTTTGTTAAAACTGATTTATTAAAATTAAATCAGGGGTTTACAGATCAAAAAGCGCTCCGTATAGTGCGCCACATCAACAGCGGCAACGCTAGCGATGATTGCCCAGATGGTGAAATTGGTAGACACGCCAGCTTCAGGTGCTGGTGACCTTACGGTCGTGGAAGTTCGAGTCTTCTTCTGGGCACCAATTCAAACTCAAGGTTACGACGTTGAGTTTCCCAAAAACCCGCGAAAGCGGGTTTTTGCGTTTCTGGCTCTCAGAAAAACCCACCACAATCCCCTGTGACGAGGGAGCCAGCGCCCCTCGCTTTCATTCAATTAATCCTCGCTCACAAATCTAACGACTGCTTCGCAGCCGAGCGGGAGCAAGCTCCCTCGCCACAATGGTTTTTCCAGTCATCTAGCAAACTCGCCTCTCCATCGCAAGGCGCACTTGAGAAACAATATCGTTTATCATTGTTGCAAGTTTTTGCAATGCGACAGTGAGGAACCCTGCGAATGACGTTTCGAAATACCCTGCGCCGAAGCCTGACCTTCACCCTCCTCGGCCTGGCGCTCGCCACTCCCCTCACCCAGGCTGCCGATGCGGTTTCCCTGACTCTCTACAACGGCCAGCACAAGGAAGTCGGCGACGCGATCGCCAAAGCCTTCGAAGCCAAGACCGGCATTCACGTCAATGTGCGCAAAGGCAGCAGCAATCAACTCGCCAGCCAGGTCATCGAAGAAGGCGACCGCTCTCCTGCCGACGTGATCTACACCGAAGAATCGCCACCACTGAACAATCTCGGCGAACTCGGCCTGCTGGCCAAGACCGATGATGCCACTCTGGCGGTTCTGCCAAAGACATACGTTGCCGGCAACGGCACCTGGATCGGCGTCACCGCGCGGGTTCGAGTGGTCGCTTACAACCCGAAACTGGTCGATGAAAAAGACCTGCCGAAATCGGTAATGGAATTCTCCGATCCGAAGTGGCAGGGCAAAGTCGGCTTCGTACCCACCAGCGGCGCGTTCCAGGAACAGGCCGTGGCGATCATCAAGCTGCACGGTCGTGACGCCGCCGAAGAATGGCTGACCGGCCTGCGCGCATTCGGCAAGACCTACAGCAACAACATGGTTGCGCTCAAAGCCGTGGAAAACGGCGAAGTCGCCACCGTTCTGGTGAACAACTACTACTGGTTCGCCCTGCAGCGTGAGAAAGGCAAACTTGATTCGAAGCTGCATTACTTCACCGGCGGTGACGTCGGCGGCCTGATCACCGTATCCAGCGCAGCCGTGCTGAAATCCAGCAAACATCCAAAAGAAGCCCAGCAATTTCTTGCCTACATGGCCAGCGAAGAAGGCCAGCGCGTGATCACCCAGACCACCGCCGAATATCCGCTGCACAAAGGTATGGAATCTGATCGCGGCCTCAAGCCGTTCAGCGAACTGGAAGCGCCGAACGTCACTCCTGCCGATCTGGGCAATGCTGAAGAAGCGCTGGATCTGGAACGTGAAGTTGGCTTGAACTGATGACCGCATCGTTATCCGCCCCCGCCGCGCGCGGGGGTTACGTGCCACGGCGCAAGCGCCCGTCGATCTGGCTGGTGCTGCCGGTACTGTTACTGGTGGTGCTGAGCCTGTTGCCGCTGGCCTACGTTGGCCTGAAAGCCTGGCAGGCGGGCTGGGCCGAGGCGCTGCACTTGCTGTGGCGCCCATATGTGTTCGGCCTGCTGCGCAACACCTTGGCACTGATGGTGGGCGTGACGCTGACCTGCGGTGTGATCGGCCTGTCGCTGGCGTGGTTGCTGGAGCGCAGTAATTTGCCCGGGCGACGCCTGTGGGGTGTGATCCTGTGTCTGCCGTTCGCGGTGCCGGCGTTCGTCAGCAGCTTCACCTGGGTCTCCTTGAGCGCGCAGTTCGAAGGACTCGGCGGAGCGATTCTGGTGATGAGCCTGTCGAAATATCCGCTGATCTTTTTGCCGGTTGCAGCGACCCTGCGCAATCTTGATCCCTCCCTTGAAGAATCCGCCCGCACGCTGGGCCAAAACCGCTGGGGCGTGTTTTTCCGCGTCACCCTGCCGCTGCTCTGGCCGTCTCTGCTGGCCGGCTCGCTGCTGATTGCCCTGCACATGCTGGTGGAGTTCGGCGCACTGTCGATCATCGGCCTGCAAACTTTCACTACCGCGATCTATCAGCAGTTCGAACTGGAATTCAGTAACGCCAACGCGGCGATGCTGTCTGCGGTGTTGCTGGCGCTATGTCTGGTGCTGCTATGGCTCGAATTGCGCGTACGCGGCAAGGGCCGGCATGTGCGCACCGGGCAAGGTGCGGCGCGCCAGGCCGAGCAGGTTCGACTGGGACGGTGGGCCGCTGTCGGTCAGTTGTATTGCCTGATGCTGGCGATTGTCGGCAGCGGGATTCCGCTGGGGATGCTGGTGTACTGGCTTGCGGTGGGGTCCTCGGCGGCCTTCCCGGTCGCGGCGATTACCGAAGCACTGCTGTCGTCGCTGGCACTCTCGCTGGGTGGCGCGGCGTTGTGCCTGGTACTGGCGGTGCCGGTCGGATTGCTGGTGGTGCGATACAAAGGCCAACTGGCGATCTGGGCCGAGCGCCTGCCGTACCTGCTGCACGCGCTGCCGGGGCTGGTGATTGCGCTGACGCTGGTGTATTTCGCCCTGCACTACGTGCCGGCGCTGTATCAGACATCCGGGCTGCTGCTGATCGCTTATGCGCTGCTGTTTCTGCCACTGGCTCAAGCGCCGATTCGTACCGCGCTGAACAAGGCTGCACCGCAGCTGGAAGAAGCGGCGCGTACGCTGGGCGCTTCATCATTCACGGCATTTTGCCGGGTGACGCTGCCGATCATCTTCCCGGCCTTGGGCGCGGCGTTTGCGCTGGTGTTTCTGGATGCGATGAAGGAACTGACCGCGACTTTGCTGCTGAGTCCGACCGGGCTCAACACCCTGGCGACCGAGGTCTGGGCGCATACCGCGAATGTCGAATTCGCAGCGGCGGCGCCTTATGCGGCGTTGTTGATTTTGGTATCCGGGCTACCGGTTTATTTACTGACGACCCGGATGTATCTGAGCCGCTGACAGCGCTTTCGCGAGCAGGCTCGCTCCCACAGGGAAATGCATTCCAATGTGGGAGAGAGCCTGCTCGCGAACGGACCAACTAATACAACCTCAAGCCCTGAACTGCCCCAGACTCGCCTTGAGCTGCGCCGCCAGACCATCCAGCACCTTGCCACTGGCCGTGGTTTCCACCACCGCCTGAGCCGCTTTCTCGGCCTGAGCATGGATCGTCTCGACCCGCCCACGCACTGCCTGCGCCCCCTGCGCCTGATGCGCAGCGGCCTGCGTCGCCAGACCAATCGCCGCATGCACCTGCTCGACCGAAGCCTGTACCGACTGCTGCAGCCGCGCACTGTCGCGCAGCACCAGCAAACCTTCGCTGGCCTGACGTCCAGCCTGACCGATCGCTTCCACTGCCTCACGCGCGCCCTGCTGCAACGCGACAATGTGCGCCTGAATATCGCCAGTCGAACTTTGCGTCTTGCTCGCCAACGCCCGAACCTCGTCCGCGACCACGGCGAAACCACGTCCGGTCTCGCCCGCCCGCGCCGCTTCAATGGCTGCGTTCAATGCCAACAAATTCGTTTGTTCGGCGATCCCGTGAATCACCGTCAACACCACTTCAATCTGCTCACTCTGCTGCGCCAGCCGCTCGATGACCTTAGCCCCGGTATCGACTTGCCCCGCCAACGCCTCGATCAAACTGCCAACCTTGGCCGACGTGCGCGTGTTTTCGTCAGTGGCCTGGCGAATATCCACAACCTGCCTCAACGCCGCCTGCATCGCGTGGCTTTCCGATTGCGCTTCGTCGGCCATTTGCGACAACGCACGCAAGCTTTCCGCCACTTCATCACGCTGCATCCCCGCCGCCGCATCGGCGCCGGCATTGCGCAGGGTCATCGCGCCGATTTCCACGCCGGTACGCTGGGCGACATCGCCCGCCTCGCGCACGATCGGTTGCAACTTATCCACAAAGCGATTGACCGCCGAGGCCATGTCACCGATCTCGTCCTTGCTGTTGATCTGCACACGCTTGGTCAGATCGCCCTCACCCGCCGCCAGATCGTCCATTGCCGCGTTGAGCATCTTCAGACGATTGACCACCCGATGCCCGAGTACCACCGCCAGCAGCAACAGCACGCCACAGCCGACCAGCGCCAGGCCCAAACCGATCCGCCAGCGCAGGGTTGCGGCAGCGTCCTGCACGGTACGCGCCGTGTTGGCTTTCATTTCGGCGGCAGTGGACTGCGCCGACTGCAGACGCGCCTGCATTGCTGCGGCACTGTCAGCGGCGGCGCCCTTGAGGCTGTCGCCGACCAACTGATCGCTGCTGGCAATCAGCGCCGAGAAGCGCTTGTCGAGCGCCGCCAGATCGGTCTCGACCGAAGCGGTGGAAACCCCCATCAGCACCTTGCCGATTTCCACGCCGTTCGGGTTGATCGACGCTTCGAGGTAGTAAACCGACGGATCGTTCTTCGCCGCGTCCAGCACTTTATCCAGCGCACGCTCGCCCTGGCCCTTTTCGAGCAAGGCCTTGTTGATCGGGTTTTCGCGATTGAGATAACGCGTCAGATGCTGCCCCGTGGCGTCGTCGTAGACCACGAACAGCACATTGGGATTGCGCTGGGCACGCCGGGCAAATTCGGACAAGGTCGGTACATCGCTGTCCCACATGGCGCGAGGTGCGACCGAGGCGAGTAATTGGGCCATGTCATTGGCCGAATCCTTCAGATCCTTTTCGAGTGTCGTACGCAGTTGCGCCTGTTCGTCCTTCAGACGCGAGGACAAACCAGCCGTCAGACGCTGACGGGTGCTGGTGGACAGGTTATCGAGGCTCGACGTGACTTCACGCCCGGCCTGCTCCAGTTCGCCGGAAAGCTTCTGGCTGTCAGCACCGAGGCGCACGGCCAGATCAGCTTCCAGCGCCGTGACGGTGCTCCGTGTCAGGGCGACTGCCACCAACACCTGCACCAAAAGGGCGATACCAAGGGTAACGAATACAGGGCGCAATAAACGGCTTTGTAACAGTGAGAGAACGGCCGACACTGTGAATACCTCTACTTCTGACGCCATTAATTTGATGGCACTCTTGTAGGGAGATTCACAGCAAAGGTCATGCCGTCCAACAGGCATAAACGACAAAGGCCCCGATCAAGGGGCCTTTGTGTTTTTACATCAACGACTTATCAAGCGAACGGATGACGCAGAACGATGGTTTCGTTGCGGTCCGGGCCCGTCGAAATAATGTCGATCGGCGCGCCGATCAACTCTTCAACGCGTTTGATGTAGGCACGGGCGTTGGCCGGCAGCTCTTCCAGGGTTTTGGCGCCCACGGTCGATTCGGTCCAGCCCGGTACTTCTTCGTACACAGGCTGCAGGCCTACGTAGCTGTCAGCGTCGGTCGGCGCAACGGCGTTGCCTTGTGCATCTTTGTAGCCGGTGCAGATGTTGATGGTTTCCAGGCCGTCGAGTACGTCCAGCTTGGTCAGGCAGATGCCCGAGATGCTGTTCACATCGATAGCGCGACGCAGGATAACGGCGTCAAACCAGCCGCAACGACGGGCACGGCCGGTGGTAGCGCCGAACTCGTGACCTTGTTTGGCCAGGTGCGCACCGACTTCGTCAAACAGCTCAGTCGGGAATGGACCCGAACCGACGCGAGTGGTGTAAGCCTTGGTGATGCCCAGGATGTAGTCGAGGAACATCGGGCCAACGCCCGAACCGGTCGCCACGCCACCAGCGGTGGTGTTGGAGCTGGTCACGTACGGGTAGGTACCGTGGTCGATGTCGAGCAACGAACCTTGGGCGCCTTCGAACATGATGTCTTTGCCGGCGCGACGCAGGTCGTGCAGCTCGGCCGTCACGTCCAGCATCAGCGGCTTGAGCAGCTCAGCGTATTCCTTGCACTCGGCCAGGGTTTTCTCGAACTCGATGGCCGGCTCTTTGTAGTAACCGACCAGCATGAAGTTGTGGTAATCCACCAGTTCACGCAGCTTGTCTTCGAAGCGCGGCATGTTCAGCAGATCGCCAACACGCAGGCCACGACGTGCAACCTTGTCTTCGTAAGCCGGGCCAATGCCGCGACCGGTGGTACCGATCTTCAGCTCGCCACGGGCCTTTTCACGGGCCTGGTCCAGCGCCACGTGGAAGGACAGGATCAGCGGGCAGGACGGGCTGATACGCAGACGCTCACGCACCGGTACGCCTTTCTCTTCCAGCTTGGTGATCTCGCGCAGCAGGGCGTCAGGTGCAACCACCACGCCGTTGCCGATCAGGCACTGCACGCCTTCGCGCAGCACGCCCGACGGGATCAGGTGCAGGACGGTTTTTTCGCCGTCGATCACCAGCGTGTGGCCAGCGTTGTGGCCACCTTGGTAGCGCACTACGGCGGCAGCATGTTCGGTCAGCAGATCAACGATCTTGCCTTTGCCCTCATCACCCCATTGGGTGCCCAGGACTACGACATTCTTACCCATAACACTTGTCCTCATTCGCGCAAACTTGGTGCCGGCGATGGCCGGCAGGAAAACTCAAGAAGCCAGTGGCGATACTTGCCAAAGCCCGTTCTGCTGAATCAATTGCCGGTCGCAGTCCGCATCACGGGCGGCGGCCAAAGGTTGTCCAGGCAAAGCCTGAACGACACGCTGACCCTCACTGCGCAACTGGCAAACCTGCTGCCAGAGTGCCGCATCCGTACTGTCAGGCATCCAGATACCGCCAGACGGTAACTCGATGTCAGCACGCCCCAGGGTCACCAGGGTTTTCAAATCGGTAGAAAAGCCAGTCGCCGGACGGGCGCGACCGAAATCGGCGCCGATGTCGTCGTAGCGACCGCCCTGAGCGATGGACTGGCCAACGCCCGGCACGAACACCGCGAACACCACACCGGTGTGGTAGTGGTAACCGCGCAGCTCGCCCAGATCAAAGTACAGCGGCAACTCCGGGAAGCGCGCCGACAGACGCTCGGCGATTGCCAGCAAATCTTCCAGTGCCGCCAGCACCGGCGCCGGTGCATTGGCCAGACGCTCGCGGGCTGCAGCCAGCACTTCACGACCGCCACACAGATCAACCAGCGCTCGCAGCATGCCGGACAGATCGGCCGGCAAGCCTTCGGTCAAGGTAATGACCTCGTCGATGGCCTTGCGTTGCAATGCATCGAACAACTGCTGCTCGACTTCACCGGACAGGCCGGCGGCGCGCGCCAGACCACGGTAAATGCCGACATGACCAAGGTCCATGTGCACATCCGGCACATCGGCCAGTTGCAGCATGGCCAACATCAGACTGATGACTTCAACGTCGCTGCTCGGGCTGGCATCGCCGTACAACTCGGCGCCCAACTGGATCGGGCTGCGCGAGGACGACAGTGCACGCGGTTGGGCATGCAGCACGCTGCCGGCGTAGCACAGACGGCTCGGGCCTTCACGACGCAGGGTGTGCGCATCGATGCGCGCCACTTGCGGCGTGATGTCAGCGCGGAAACCCATCTGCCGGCCCGACTGCGGGTCGATGACCTTGAAGGTACGCAGATCCAGGTCCTGGCCCGCGCCCGTCAGCAGGGATTCCAGGTACTCGATATGGGGAGTCACGACAAACTCGTAACCCCAGCTCTGGAACAGATCCAACACCTGACGACGCGCAACTTCAATGCGCGCCGCTTCTGGTGGCAGTACTTCTTCGATGCCATCTGGCAGCAGCCAGCGGTCTACCGTTGCCATTACGCCATTCCCCTTTGATCCGGGCGGCCAGCACGAGGGCGAGCCTTGAGTGAAGCAGAAAATGATCGGTCCGTTCAAAACGCACGCGCATGAACGACGCAGCGAAAGGCCTGATACCGGCTTCGCCCATCACTTTCCTCGAAAAACTGTCGAGTCATTCAACCCGATGTTCTGCAGCAAAAACAGCAATCAAACGTGCAGACGCAAAAAAGCCGGGAATTTCCCGGCTGCCGCATCATACACACGTTTTCCCAAAGGATCACCCCGCCCGAGGTTTTAGCCGCCGGGCGGAATGATTCAGGTCAACGGCGTGTCAAGGCTTGGACTTTTCCAGATAACGGAAGAAGTCGCTGCTTGGGTCGAGGACCAGGACGTCGGATTTGTTCGCGAAGCTTTCACGGTAGGCGCGCAGACTACGGTAGAAACCGTAGAACTCTTGATCCTGACCGTAGGCCTTGGAGTAGATCGCAGCGGCCTGGGCGTCACCGTCACCGCGAATCTCTTCGGACTCACGATAGGCTTCAGCCAGCAGTACGCGGCGTTGACGATCAGCGTCGGCACGGATGCCTTCAGCCAGCTCGTTACCCTTGGCGCGGTGCTCGCGAGCTTCACGCTCACGCTCGGTGCTCATACGTTCGAACACGCTGCGGTTTACTTCTTTCGGCAGATCGATGGCCTTGACCCGGACATCGACGACTTCGATACCCAGCTCTTTTTCCGCCATCTTGTTCAGCGAAGCGGTGATATCAGCCATCAGCGCATCACGCTCACCCGACACGACTTCGTGCAGGGTGCGCTTGCCGAACTGGTCACGCAGGCCGGATTCCAGACGACGGGACAGACGCTCGTCAGCAATTTGCTTGAGACCGGAAGTTGCGGTGTAGAAGCGCTCGGCATCTTTCACCCGCCACTTGGCGTAGGCATCAACCATGACGGCTTTCTTTTCCAGGGTCAGGAAGCGCTGTGTCGGTGCATCCAGCGTCATCAGACGTGCGTCGAATTTACGCACCTGGTTAACGTAAGGCACTTTCACATGCAGGCCCGGCTGAACATCCGCCTGCACCACACGACCGAATTGCAGCAGCACCGCACGCTCGGTCTGAGCGACGATGTAGAAGCAGTTCCAGCCCACCAGTACCACGACAACGCCAACGATCAGGGCGATCAGCGATTTATTGCTCATCAGCGGGTCTCCCTTGTACGCGACTGCGGCACGTCAGTGACATGCGGCGTGACGTCCGTGTTATTGCTGGCGGCGGCAGAACCAGTGACCGCTGCATTGCTGCCCGAACTGTTCTGGATCATTTTGTCCAACGGCAGGTAAAGCAGGTTGCTCTGGCCGTTCTTGTTGCCGGTCACGAGTACCTTGCTGGTGTTGCTGAAGACCTCCTGCATGGTGTCCAGGTACAGACGCTGGCGGGTGACTTCAGGCGCCTTGCGATACTCGGCGACCAGTTTGGTGAAGCGATCGGCCTCACCCTTGGCACGCGAGACCGTTTCGTCGCGGTAACCATTGGCATCCTCGAGGATACGCTGGGCCTGACCACGGGCTTCCGGCACAACGCCGTTGGCATAGGTTTCAGCCTGGTTGCGCGAACGCTGTTCGTCTTCACGGGCGCGGATCACGTCATCGAAGGCTTCCTGCACTTCACGCGGTGCTGCTGCGCTCTGTACGTTGACCTGGGTGACGGTGATACCGGTGCGATAGGTATCGAGGAAACGTTGCAGACGCTCCTTGATTTCGCTGGCCATCAACTCACGACCTTCGGTCAGCACCTGATCCATGGCGGTCGAACCCACCACGTGGCGCAGGGCGCTGTCGGTCGCATGCTGGAGGCTGATTTCCGGCTGATCGACGTTCAGCACGAAGTCCTGCAGGTTGCTGATCTTGTACTGCACGGTCAGCGGTACTTCGACGATGTTCTCGTCTTCGGTCAGCATCTGGCCCTGTTTGGTATAGGCACGCTCACGCGTGACGTTTTCCATGTACTTTTTATCGATCGGCGGGAAGTAGATGTTCAGGCCGGGGCCGACGGTTTCGTAGTACTTGCCGAAGCGCAGCACCACGGCTTGCTCCTGCTCGTCCACCACGTAGACCGCGCTGTACAGCCAGACAGCCGCCAGCACAACAAGGCCGATGCCGAGCAGACCGCCGAAGCCGCCACCACTCCTGCCCGAACCGCCGCCGTCATCACCACCGCGTTTCTTACCACCACCGAACAACCCGTTCAGGCTTTCCTGCAGCTTTCGGAAGGCCTCGTCGAGATCCGGTGGCCCCTTGCGGTCGCCGTTATTGCGGCGCTTGCCACCCCAAGGATCCTGATTGTTCGAGTTGCCACCCGGCTCATTCCAAGCCATAGCGCTCTCCATCTGATAAAGCAAAGACGCACCCACGGCGCGCCGACCAATGCTACAGAATGCCTGCCGTTGCGGCACAACCGCTTTTTCAGGCTTTTATTGCAAAGTGTGTTGCTCGATGAACTCCGTCGGCACAACGCCTTCACGACTGACCAGTCGATTGAGCTCCGAGCGCGGCAATCGAACGGCCAGCAAGCTGACACCTTCTTCGTCGTATTCTTCTTTCTGCACCGCGCCCAATTCGAAGAACTGTGCGCGCAGACGCGCAAAACGCTGAGGCAACCGTAAGGTACCGACAAACAGGTCACTGCCCAACAACTCGGCAATGGCTTGCTCAAGCAATTCCAGACCACTGCCATCACGCGCCGACAACCAGACCCGTTGCGGCCTGCCGTTTTCGTCGCGCTGGATTTGTGGCTCAACGCCTTCAAGCAAATCGAGTTTGTTGTATACCTCAAGTATCGGCAAGTCCTGGGCCCCAATCTCGCCCAGCACCACCATCACCTGCTCGATCTGCAACATCCGATCCGGTTCGGCCGCATCGATCACGTGCAACAAGAGGTCGGAGTTGCTCGACTCTTCGAGCGTAGACCGAAATGCCTCGACCAGCTTGTGCGGCAGGTGGCGAATGAACCCCACCGTGTCGGCCAGGACAATCGGCCCAAGGTCGTCCAGTTCCAGACGGCGCAGGGTCGGATCCAGCGTGGCGAACAATTGGTCGGCCGCGTACACGTCGGATTTCGTCACGTTATTGAAGAGTGTGGATTTGCCGGCGTTGGTATAGCCCACCAGGGAAACAGTAGGAATATCCGCACGGGAACGGCCGCGACGCGACTGTTCGCGCTGACTGCGCACTTTTTCCAGCCGCCCCTTGATCTGTCGCAGGCGAACCCGCAGCAGACGGCGGTCGGTTTCCAGCTGGGTTTCACCCGGACCACGCATGCCGATACCACCACCCTGACGCTCAAGGTGGGTCCAGCCACGAACCAGCCGGGTGCTCATGTGGTCAAGCTGGGCCAGTTCGACCTGGAGCTTGCCTTCATGGGTACGCGCGCGTTGGGCGAAAATATCGAGAATCAGACCGGTGCGGTCGATCACGCGACACTCGAATACACGTTCGAGGTTACGTTCCTGACTGGGCGTGAGGGTGTGATTGAAGATCACCAGATCGGCTTCTTCGGCATGTACCAGGTCGCGCAATTCCTCGACCTTGCCGCTACCAATCAGGAATTTGGCGGTTGGCCGATGACGCGGCACGTTAAAAAACGCAACGGTCTCGGCGCCCGCCGAATTAGCCAATTCCTGAAACTCCTGCGGATCTTCGCGCGCCTCAGGGTCCTGTCCATCCAAGTGAACGAGAATGACTCGCTCACCACCACCGTGGCGCTCAAAGAACAAAGGAGACTCCTATCAGGCGTTACCCGGAGCTGGATCAGCGTCGCCCTGTTCGTTTTCGGTTGCGCTAGGCAGACGAATTGGACGAACCGGCACTACTGTCGAGATAGCGTGTTTGTAAACCATTTGGCTGACGGTGTTTTTCAGCAGGATCACGAACTGGTCGAACGACTCGATCGTACCTTGCAGCTTGATACCGTTGACCAGGTAGATGGAAACCCCAACTTTCTCTTTACGTAAAGTATTCAAGTAAGGGTCTTGTAGCGAATGCCCTTTTGACATGTGCCGCACTCCTTTAAGGATTCAATAATAAAAAATAGGTAATTCAGATGGCTTTGGCCGTCACACCCCCAAGGATAGACGGCAATTGCAAGGACTCAGCTCAATATGGAGATGGTCCCAAGGTATTTCAAGGCGCGTGGCAGATTGTCGCAATCAAGACTGTCCAGCCAGTGTAAATCTTCCCAGCTGCGCAGCCAGGTGAACTGGCGTTTGGCCAATTGGCGCGTGGCAATGACTCCGCGCTCCTGCATTTCGGACAACGTCAGCTTGCCATCCAGGTAATCCCAGACTTGGCGGTACCCCACTGCACGTATAGACGGCAACCCCGAATGCAGGTCACTTCTTTTACGCAGGGCTACGACCTCGTCGATGAACCCCTGTTCCAACATATTTGTGAATCTTTGTTTAATGCGCTCGTGCAATACCTGGCGATTTGCCGGGGCAATGGCCAAGTTCGCGACAGTATAGGGCAATTGTTGCAGTCCCGAAGCGGCTGCTTCAGTACTTTGCGCAGATTGTTGCTGGCGCAGCGCGGTCATGCTCTGACCGCTGACCCGATAAACTTCCAGCGCACGACTCAAGCGCTGCGGATCGTTGGGGTGAATCCGCGCCGCCGACACTGGATCGATGATCGCCAATTGATCATGCAGAGCTTGCCAGCCAAGGCGTGCAGCATCTTCTTCGATCTGCGCACGGATGGCCGCATCGGCCGCTGGCATATCTGCCAAACCGTCAACCAGTGCCTTGTAATAGAGCATCGTGCCGCCCACCAGCAGCGGAATTTTTCCGCGTGCGGTGATTTCGGCCATCGCTTGCAGGGCATCGCGACGAAAATCCGCCGCCGAGTACGCCTCGGCCGGATCACGAATATCGATCAAACGGTGCGGATATTCGGCCAGCAGCTCTTTGGAAGGCTTGGCCGTGCCGATGTCCATGCCGCGATAGACCAGCGCCGAATCGACGCTGATCAGCTCGCACGGCAGTACCTTGGTCAGCTCGATGGCCAGATCGGTCTTGCCCGCAGCGGTCGGGCCCATCAGGAAAATCGCTGGAGGAAGCTGGCTCATCAACGACCGCGCAGGAACAGTTTGTCCAGATCGTCCAGGCCCAATTGGGTCCAGGTCGGTCGGCCATGGTTGCATTGACCGCTGCGCTCGGTGTTTTCCATGTCACGCAGCAGGCCGTTCATTTCCGGCAGGGCCAGGCGCCGGTTGGCGCGAATTGCGCCGTGGCAGGCCATGGTGCCGAGCAGTTCGTTCAGGTGCGCCTGAATCCGGTCGCTGGTGCCGTACTCCATCAAATCCGACAGCACGTCACCGACCAGGCGGTTGGCCTCGGCCTGCTTGAGCAGTGCGGGAATCTGGCGGATCGCCAGTGTTTCCGGGCCCAGACGCTGCAGTTCGAAGCCCAGACGCTGGAACCACGCCGCGTGTTCTTCGGCGCAATCAGCCTCGCGCTGACTGACCGCCAACGATTCCGGCACCAGCAACGGCTGGCCACTCAGGCCTTCGCTGGCCATGGCGATCTTCAGGCGTTCGTACATGATCCGCTCGTGAGCGGCGTGCATGTCCACCAGCACCAGACCCTGGGCGTTCTCCGACAGAATGTAGATGCCCTTGAGCTGCGCCAGTGCGTAACCAAGCGGCGGAATGTCTTCCTGACCGGCCGGCAATGCGTTGGCATTGGCCTCGGGCAGCGGTGCGAAAAACTCGCGATACGCCGCTTGGGCCTCGGCGACCGGTGGCACGGCGGATTGCGGACGCGGCGTGTATTGATACTGATAAGCGCCACCAGCGCTGCCACCTGACGAGGTGTTGAATGCCGGTTGCGCCTGCGGCTGCTCCAGCAACGCATTGGCCGCCAGACGCATTTCGCCTTGCGGTCCGAATTCGCCGGCATCAAGGCCGGTCGGACGGACGATGGCGGTGGTCACGGAACCGGCGAGCTGGTCTTCCGGACGCACATCGCCCAGCGCGCGGTGCAGCGTGCCGTAGAGGAAGTCGTGCACCATGCGCCCGTCACGAAAACGTACTTCGTGCTTGGTCGGGTGCACGTTGACGTCTACCGCCGCCGGATCGACCTCGAAAAACAACGCAAAAGTCGGATGCCGACCGTTGAACAGCACGTCGCGGTAAGCCTGACGCACCGCGTGGGCGACCAGTTTGTCGCGCACCGCACGGCCGTTGACAAAGAAATACTGCAAATCCGCCTGGCTACGGTTGAAGGTCGGCAAACCGACCCAGCCCCACAGGTGCAGACCGTTGCGTTCGATCTCGATCGGCAACGCCTGTTCAAGAAAACCCGAACCGCAGATCGCCGCCACTCGCCGCGCGCGGGCCGCATCATCATGAGCCTCGTGCAGGCTGAGGATAGTCTTGCCGTTATGACGCAGGTGAAACGCCACGTCGAAACGCGCCAGCGCCAGACGCTTGATCACTTCTTGCAGGTGATCGAATTCGGTTTTTTCAGTCTTGAGGAATTTACGCCGCGCCGGGGTGTTGAAGAACAGGTCGCGGACTTCCACCGAAGTGCCGACCGGATGCGCCGCCGGCTGAACACGGGGCGCCATGTCGCGACCTTCGGTTTCGACCTGCCAGGCCTGATCGGCGTCGCGAGTGCGCGAAGTCAGGGTCAGACGCGCCACGGAACTGATCGACGCCAATGCCTCACCACGAAAGCCCAGGCTCATCACCTGTTCCAGATCTTCCAGATTGCGGATCTTGCTGGTGGCGTGACGGGCCAGCGCCAGCGGCAGGTCATCAGCCGAAATGCCGCTGCCGTCATCGCGAACGCGCAGCAGCTTGACGCCGCCCTGCTCGACATCGACATCAATGCGCTTGGCACCGGAATCGAGGCTGTTTTCCAGCAGTTCCTTGATCACCGATGCCGGGCGCTCGACTACCTCACCGGCGGCGATCTGGTTCGCCAGCCGCGGGCTAAGCAATTCGATGCGGGCTGCGTTCGACACCTGATTCATTCTTTGGACGCCAGTTCGGTGCCAGGAATGGTCAGGTGCTGACCGACTTTCAGCTCATCGCTTTTCAGGTTATTCGCGCTGCGCAGCGTCGCCGGCGACACCTGATAGCGCACACCAATCATCGCCAGGGTCTCACCCGGGCCGACACGGTGATCACGCGGGCCTTGGGCGATCTTGCCGGAATCACGCAGCCAGGCAATGTAGGTGCCCGGTGGCGGGTTCTGCTGGAAGAACTGGCGCACGCCGCTGCTGATCGAACGCGCCAGCGCCTGCTGGTGGCTCGATGCCGAGAGCTTGTTGGCTTCGTTGGCGTTGGAGATAAACCCGGTTTCGACGAGGATCGACGGGATATCCGGCGATTTCAACACCATGAACCCGGCCTGTTCCACGCGCTGCTTGTGCAGCGGTGTCACACGACCGATGTTGGTCAGGACTTTCTGACCGACGTTGAGACTGGAGGTCAGCGAGGCGGTCATCGACAGGTCGAGCAACACGCCGGCGAGCATACGATCCTTGTCGTCGAGGCTGACGTTGCCGGCACCACCGATCAAGTCGGAACGGTTTTCGCTGTCGGCCAGCCATCGGGCGGTCTCCGACGTGGCGCCGCGATCAGACAGGGCAAATACCGAAGCACCGAAGGCTGCCGCAGACGGCGCGGCGTCGGCGTGAATCGAGACGAACAGGTCGGCGCCCTTCTTGCGGGCGATCTCGGTACGGCCGCGCAACGGGATGAAATAGTCGCCAGTACGCGTCAGTTCGGCGCGGAAACCTTTCATGCCGTTGACCTGACGCTGCAATTCGCGCGCGATCTGCAACACCACGTCTTTCTCACGCTGGCCGCGTGAGCCAGAGGCCCCCGGGTCTTCACCACCGTGCCCGGCGTCGATCACCACAATAATGTCGCGCTTGCCAGGCGGGGCCGGCGGCAACTTGATTGCCGGCTCGGAAGGCGTGACTGGCACCGCAGGCATGGTCGCCACTGACGGCGTTGGAGCAGGCACAGGCGCTGGTGCCGCATCGGCCGCGTTGTCGAACAGATCGACCACCAGACGGTTGCCGTACTGCGCGTTAGGCGCCAGCGAGAAGCTTTTCGGGGTGACGGCTTTCTTCAGGTCGATGACTACCCGCAAGTCAGTCGGCGTGCGCTGGGCAGAGCGCATCGCGGTAATCGGCGTGTTCGCGGTCTGCACATTCAACGGTGCGCCCAAGGTGGCGCCGTTGATGTCGATCACCAGCCGATCCGGTGCAGTCAGGGTGAAGACGCTGTGCTGCACTGGGCCGCTGAGGTCGAAGACCAGCCGCGTGTTGTCCGGTGCGCGCCACAGGCGCACGCTGTTGACCTTCGTATCGGCCACAGCGTTGACGGTTACTGCCATCAATATCAGTCCAGCGGCAGCCACCAACGCGCGAAAGCGCATACCTAACCCCATCATTTAATTGGATTCCAATGCCAAAGCGGCACACCAGGCCTCGCCGCGCGACCCCTGGGATAAAATTTTCAGCGAACGCCCGCTGTCTTGCGGGCTAATGGTAATGGTCAGGTCAGGCTTTGGCAAAAAGCCTGCACCTTTATCGGGCCACTCGATCAGGCACAGGGCGTCGTCTTCGAAATAGTCACGGATGCCGAGAAACTCCAGTTCCTCCGGATCGACCAGGCGATACAGGTCGAAGTGGAAGGCGCGCACGTCGCCGATCTCGTAGGGCTCGACCAACGTGAAGGTCGGACTTTTTACCGCACCGACATGCCCCAACCCACGGATGATGCCCCGGGACAGCGTGGTCTTGCCCATCCCCAGATTGCCTTCCAGAAAAATCAGGCCATGGCCCCGGGTCACGCGGGCGATCCGTGCGCCAAAGTCGCTCATGGCCTGTTCATCGGCCAGGTACAGGGTTACTTCAGACACGGTGCATGCTCCTCCAACAACTGACGAATGGCTGGAATCAGATCACTGGCCGCCAGCCCACGGCCGAATTTCCCTTGTTGCATACCGGCATTGGCGTGCAGCCAAACCGCCAGGCAGGCGGCATCGAAACCGTTCATGCCTTGCGCCAGCAGTGCGCCGACCAAACCCGCCAGCACATCGCCGAGACCGGCGGTGGCCATGGCCGGATGGCCCTGATGACACAGCGCCAGACGTCCATCGGGATGCGCAATCAGACTGCCGGCCCCCTTCAACACCACCACCGCTGTATATTTTTTGCTCAACGCCAACGCCGCAGCAGGACGATCGGCCTGCACTTGTGCAGTACTGATCCCCAGCAAACGTGCAGCCTCGCCCGGATGCGGAGTGATCACGCAGTCCTTGGGCAGGCTGACGAAGCCGGTCGCCAGCAAGTTCAACGCATCAGCGTCCCACACTTGCGGCAACGGCGCGTTGGCCGCAGCGGACAACAACGCCCGCCCCCAACTCGCTTGCCCCAGACCTGGCCCTATAACCAAGACTGAAACCTTGTCCAGCAAGCCCATTAACTGGTTGGCCGATGAAGCGCCAAGCGCCATGGCTTCCGGCACGCGGCTCAAGGCTGCCGGCACGTGTTCCGGGCGAGTGGCCAGCGAAACCATGCCGGCGCCGCTGCGCAGGGCGCTTTCGGTGCTGAGCAGAATCGCCCCGCCGAAACCGTGATCGCCGCCGATCAGCAGCACGTGGCCGAATCGGCCTTTGTGCGCTGCCGGTGCACGTGCAGCCAATCGCGGAAGATTAGCCGCGTTAAGGCGTACGGCGCTGACAGGAATGTCACGACAGGTTTCGGCCGAGGCCTGCAAATCGTTAAACACTAGCCCGCCGATGTGATCCGCTGCGTCACCGGTAAACAGGCCGATTTTCAAACCAATGAAGGTGACAGTGAGGTCGGCGCGGACTGCGTCACCGAGTACATGTCCGGTATCGGCGCAGAGCCCGGAAGGAATATCCACCGCGATCACCGGCAAGCCGCTGGCATTGATCGCTTTGATCGCACTGGCATAAGGCTCGCGCACGTCACCGCCAAGGCCGGTGCCGAGCAAGGCATCGACGATGACACCGCGCAACTCGCTTTGCGCAGTCCAGTCCTGCACGGTGACGCCTTCAGCCAACGCCTCGGCATGGGCCAATGCGGCATCACCCTGCAAGCGCTGCGGGTCACCGACCGCCAACACCCGAACCGTCCAGCCTGCGCGCCGCGCCAGCGCAGCGACCAGATAGCCGTCACCTGCGTTGTTGCCATGCCCGGCCAACACGCTCAGTTCGGTCGCAGAAGGCCATTGCCGAACCAGCGCTCGCCATGTCGCATGGGCGGCGCGCTGCATCAATTCGAAGCCCGGCGTACCGGCAGCGATCAGCCGCGCATCGAGTTCGCGCACCTGTGCGGCGCGGTACAGCGCGTCGGGTAATTCATCTTTCGTGTGCGGCATGCGTCTTCGGGCTCCGATGTCTGGCAGAATTATACGCACCTCAGCTCCGGTTTCTCTCGCCTCATGTCCGCCATCACCACAGACCTGCCCGCCCTCGCCCAATCGATCAAGGATTGGGGCCGCGAGCTGGGCTTTCAGCAAGTCGGCATCAGCGGCGTCGATCTGGCCGAACATGAGCAGCATCTGGAGCGCTGGCTCGCGGCCGGCTACCACGGCGAAATGGACTACATGGGCGCCCACGGCAGCAAACGCTCGCACCCGGAACAACTGGTGCCAGGCACTTTGCGCGTGGTTTCGCTGCGCATGGACTACCTGCCGGGCGACACCGAAATGGCCAAACGCCTGGCGCAACCGGAAAAAGCCTACGTGTCGCGTTATGCCTTGGGCCGCGATTACCACAAATTGATCCGTAAACGTGTTCAACAATTGGCCGACAAGATTCAATCCGAGATCGGACCGTTCGGTTTTCGCGCCTTTGTCGACAGCGCCCCGGTGCTGGAAAAAGCCATCGCCGAACAGGCCGGGCTGGGCTGGATCGGCAAGAACACCCTGGTGTTGAACCGCAAGGCCGGCAGTTATTTCTTTTTAAGCGAACTCTTCGTCGACCTGCCGCTGCCGGTGGATGAGCCGCACAGCAGCGAACATTGCGGCCGCTGCACCGCGTGCCTCGATATCTGCCCGACCAACGCCTTTGTCGGTCCGTACGTGCTGGACGCGCGGCGCTGCATTTCCTACCTGACCATCGAACTGAAAAACGCCATCCCCGAAGACCTTCGCCCGTTGATCGGCAACCGCGTATTCGGCTGCGATGACTGTCAGATCGTCTGCCCGTGGAACCGCTTTGCCAAGCCTTCCGGGGAAAGCGATTTCAAGCCACGGCACAATCTCGACAATGCCGAACTAGCCGAACTGTTCATGTGGGATGAAGACAAGTTTCTCAGCAGCACCGAAGGCTCGCCGCTGCGCCGCGCCGGTTACGAGCGCTGGCTGCGCAATCTGGCGGTGGGACTCGGTAATGCGCCGTCGAGCATTCCGGTGCTGGAAGCCTTGAAGGCACGCCGTGACTATCCGTCAGAGCTGGTGCGCGAGCACGTCGAGTGGGCGCTGAAACAACATGCCGAGCGTCAAGGCGCGTCGTTATAGACGAACTTGGGCATCTCCCAATGAAACCGGATCGCCAGCAGACGCAATAGAAAGCCGCCGAACAGTGTGATCAAAATCGCCTGCTCACTCGGCACATTGAGATACAGGCACAGCATGTAGCACCACGCCGCCGCGAACGACACGCTGGCGTAGAGCTCACGGCGGAAGATCAGCGGGATGTCGTTGCAGAATATATCGCGCAGAATGCCGCCGAACACGCCGGTAATCACACCGCTGACCGAAGCCACCAGCATGCCGTGGCCCATTTCCAGAGCAGTCATGCAGCCGATCAGGGTAAACGCCACCAGACCGACGGCATCCAGCACCAGAAACAGCGAACGCAAATGACGCATCCAGCGGGCGGTAAACACAGTAATCATCGCGGCGACGGTGGTCAGCACCAGGTACTCCGGATGCTTGACCCACGTCAGCGGGTAATGCCCGAGCAGCACATCGCGCACTGACCCGCCGCCCAACGCCGTGACACAGGCGATCAGCACCACGCCAAACCAGTCCATGCCGCGTCGGCCTGCGGACAGGGCACCGGTCATGGCTTCGGCGGTAATGGCAACGAGGTAGAGCATTAGCAGCATGATGGCGATCCAGGCAGGAAGGCGCGCAGTCTAGCCATTTCAGCGCCGCACCAGAAGGGGGCGCGCTCCGGGATGCATTTCTGACTTGAATCTTCCGAGGACTCTGTCGCCCTCTTCGCGAGCAAGCCCGCTCCCACAGGGGGAACGCATCCCAAATTGTGGGAGCGGGCTTGCTCGCGAAGACGTCAGTGCAGACACCGCTCAATCAGAACTTGATGAAGTGCTTGCGGTAGTGCTGCAACTCGGCGATGGATTCGCGGATGTCGTCCAGTGCCAGGTGCGTGCTGCCCTTCTTGAAGCTGTCGCGCACATCCGGTGCCCAGCGGGCGGCCAGTTCCTTGAGCGTGGAGACGTCGAGGTTGCGGTAGTGGAAGTAGCTTTCCAGCGCTTTCATGTGGGTATAAAGGAAGCGGCGATCCTGGCAGATGCTATTGCCGCAGATCGGCGACTTGCCCTTCGGCACCCACTTCTCCAGGAAGGCAATGGTTTCAGCTTCGGCTTCGGCCATGCTGATGCGGCTGTCGCGTACGCGCTGAGTGAGGCCAGAGTTGCCGTGGGTGCGGGTGTTCCACTCGTCCATGCGCGCGAGGACTTCATCGCTGTGGTGGATGGCGATCACCGGGCCTTCGGCCAAGGTATTGAGGTCACTGTCGGTGACGATAGTGGCCATTTCGATGATGACGTCGTTATCCGGATCCAGACCGGTCATTTCCAGGTCGATCCAGATCAGATTCTGCGGGTTTTGCATATTTCGGCTCCTAGGCAATGCTGCGCAGTTTAGCCTAGGCCGGTGCCCGGGCGTGCTAAACTCGCGGCCGTTTTACCTAATCGCTGCATTCTTCAGACGGAACACCCATGGCCAAACGCCAACTCAATCGTCGTCAA
Organism: Pseudomonas sp. Seg1; assembly: GCF_018326005.1. Lineage (NCBI taxonomy): Bacteria > Pseudomonadati > Pseudomonadota > Gammaproteobacteria > Pseudomonadales > Pseudomonadaceae > Pseudomonas > Pseudomonas sp. Seg1. Next base: position 646,902 of record NZ_AP021903.1, on the reverse strand, counting down.
AACTGGCGCATCGAAAAGATTCAAGGCGAGCGCGCCGCACGCGCCGCCAAACGCGAGTCCTCGGCTGTCGAAGCCCTGGAGGGCGGCGACCTCGGCCCGGAACAGCACGGCCTGGTGATTGCCCACTTCGGTGTGCAGGTCGAAGTCGAGGCCAAGGACGGCGAACTCGCCGGCCAGGTGTTCCGTTGCCACTTGCGTGCCAACCTGCCCGCGCTGGTAACCGGCGACCAGGTGGTCTGGCGTGCCGGCAACCAGGGCATCGGCGTTATCGTCGCGCAACTGCCGCGCAGCACCGAGCTGTGCCGCCCGGACAGCCGAGGCCAGCTCAAGCCGGTCGCGGCCAACGTCGACATGATCGTCATCGTTTTCGCCCCACTGCCCGAGCCGCATGCCAACCTGATCGACCGCTACCTCGTAGCCGCCGAACACGCCGGCATCCGCCCGTTGCTGCTGCTGAACAAATTCGACCTGATCGACGAGCAGAACGCCCCGGCGCTCAACGCCCTGCTGGCCGTTTACCGCACGCTGGGTTATCCGGTGCTGGAAGTCTCGGCGCACCACGGCAACGGCATGGAACAATTGCAAAAGCAGCTCGACGGACGCATCAGCGTGTTCGTCGGCCAGTCCGGCGTCGGCAAGTCGTCGCTGGTCAACAGCTTGCTGCCTGAGGTTGAAACCCGCGTCGGGCCGTTGTCCGAGTTGTCGGGCCAAGGCACGCATACCACGACCACCGCACGGCTGTTCCACTTCCCCGGCGGCGGTGAGTTGATCGACTCCCCGGGTATTCGTGAATTCGGCCTCGGCCACGTCAGCCGCGCCGATGTCGAAGCCGGCTTCATCGAGTTCAACGACCTGCTCGGCACCTGCCGCTTCCGCGACTGCAAGCATGATCGTGAACCGGGTTGCGCACTGCTCAAGGCCCTGGAAGATGGCCGCGTGCAGCAGCAGCGAATGAACAGCTACCGCTCGATCATCGCCAGCCTGCCTGAAAACGGCTATTAAACAGACGCACCGGCAGCCCTGAGACCCAGGGCTGCCGGTTGTCGGATCACGCCTGACAAACCCGCAAAACGCTTAAACATCAGACTTTTCTGTAGGCGTTTGCACGCCTGTTTGCAGGACATTTCTCTTTTGCCGCCAGCACCTTGTAGGCATCACGCAGATGCCTACAGTCGGTTCCTCCTTCGCACTTTCGCGACCTCCGAGGAACCCCATGCAAACCTATCATTTGTTCATCAGCCACTCGTGGAACTACTCCCACGCCCACGACAATCTGGTGCGTCTGCTCGGCGCTCAACCGGATTTCACCTTCAAGAATTTTTCCGTGCCGCCGCACAACCCGATCATGGGCGCGCAAACCGATAAACAACTGGAAGAAGCCATCGAGAACAAGATCCGCCCTTGCTCGGCAGTGCTGATCATGGCCGGCATGTATTCGACCTACAGCAAGTGGATCAACAAGGAAATCGAGATTGCCAAGCGCATGGGCAAGGTGATCATCGCGATCAAACCGTTCGGCGCCGAGCGGATCTCCACCGTGGTGCGCAACGCGGCGCATGCCGAATGCGCCTGGAGCACCAAAAGCATCGTCGCCGCCATTCGCCAGCACACGGCGGTGTAACCATGCGCAAGGGACTGTTTATCGGCATCAACGACTACACCCATGTTTCGCGTCTGAGCGGTTGCAATAACGATGCGATGGCCATGGCTTCGGTTCTGGAACGCCACGCCAACGGGCGCCCGAACTTCAGCAGCAAAGTGCTGACATCGGCCGAGGAAAATCTGACCCTCACGGCCATGAAGCAGCATATTCAGAGCCTGTTTTCAGGCGATTGTGATGTGGCGTTGCTGTATTTCGCTGGCCACGGTCAGTTCGACACCAACATAGATGAAGGGCTGCTGATTCCGCAGGACTACCAACCGGGTGGGGAAGGCATTCGTATCAGCGACATTCTGGAATGGGCCGACAAGGCTCCGCATATCAAGAACAAAATCATCATTCTTGATTGCTGTCAGGCCGGCGCGGCCGGCGCCATGCGCGGCTTGCGCGGTGGCAGCAGCGTGATTGGCGAAGGCATGACCATTCTCACCGCCTGCAAAAAAGAACAGGCCGCCCTCGAGAGTCGCGGCCACGGTGTGTTCACCGACCTGCTGTTACAGGCCCTGCACGGTGGCGCCGCCAACGTGCTCGGCAAGGTCACACCGGGTAGCGTTTACTCGTTTGTCGACAATGCGCTGGGGGCGTGGGAGCAGCGTCCGGTGTTCAAGACCAATGTTTCGCAGTTTGTGCCGCTGCGCGAAGTGGCGCCGCTGATCGCCGAAGAAACCCTGCGCAAACTCAAGGATTGGTTCCCGGAGCCGAGTTTTGTTTTCAGGCTCGATCCGAGCTACGAGCCCACCGAGCCCTGCTTCGATGCGGATCACGGCGACATCTTCAAACAACTGCAAATGTGCAATCGCCACAGCCTGATCGAACCGGTGGACGCCGAACACATGTATTACGCGGCCATCAACTCCACCGGCTGCCGCCTCACCGCCCTCGGCGCCTACTACCGCGAACTCGCTCTCAAAGGACACTTCTGATGCCCGTCTTCATCAGCTACCGCCACATGGATCGCGCCCACGCCATGGCCATCAACAGCCGCCTGATCCAGGCCAACATCAAAACCTACCTCGACGTGCTCGACCCGGAATCCCAGACCACCGACGACATTACCGGCGTCATCACCCGCAACATCACTGAATGCACCCACTTGCTGGCAGTGGTTTCGGAAAAGACTGCGTTGTCGTGGTGGGTGCCGTTTGAAATCGGCGAGGCGACGATCAGCAACCGACGGATCTGTTCGTTCAAGACCGGGCCGACGGAATTACCGTTGTATCTGGATAAATGGCCGAAGCTGAGCACAGCCAGCGATCTGGATTTCTTTATCGACGCCTATCGTGAAGAAGTGTCGAGCAAGCGTTCAATGACGCTGGACTCGAGCAACGAATCGTTCAGCGGCACCTATAAACGCAACGCCGAGATTTTCCATGAACAACTGAAAAACCGGATTCGGCGGGGGTTCTGACCGACATAAAAAAAGCCGCGACACCGTCGCGGCTTTTTAACTTTCAAAGGCTGGGCGCGACTCGATCCAGCTTCCAGCCCAACGCATCCAGCGCGTCACAGCCGTCCTGAAGCAGGATATGCGCGGCGCTGGCGAAGTGTTCCAGATCATGACCTTCGGCATCATTGACGCACAGGCAACTGACGCTATTGAGCATATTGCGCAGGATGTTCAAGCGATGCTTTGCGGTTTCGAGAAGGGCCGAGGCCTTGGCTTCGGTGTCGATATAGAGCGTGGGGGTGGTGCTTATGTTGCCTTGCAGGGGGCGGAAATCAGCCATGGTCAAACTCCAATGGTTTACGGACATTCCATCTTGTTTCGACCGGCTAAGATCGGTCACTGGATTGAACAGTGACAGAAAGGACTATAGGCAGAGTCCATGGGATTTAGAACCATTGCCCAGGAGTTTCAGATCGATCCTACAGCCAGTTCAGCCTCGCGTTTGGCGATGGCTGCTTCCAGCTCTGGAGAGCGTTTGGCCCAATGTTCCGGCGGGAGTGGTTTTGACCATTCGATGATGTCGGGATAGGGCAAGTCGGGAGGCGGGTTCAACTTCCAACGCTCCAGCACATCGATCAGCAGCGTGTTGAATATGAATATTCCGCAGAACCCTTCCCAGAGAACGGTTACGAACCAGCCTCTCAACTTCGCGGCTTTGATCAGATCGTCCAAATAAGTCGCCCAAATTCCTTTTGACCTGTCGAAACGCGCGGTTTGATCCTCAACAGCCTCTGGCCCGATCTCCATGTAACTGCGCATGCATTCCCACAACGCCATCGCCGTGGTGCCGTCGCCACAGTTGAAGCCCAGCGAAAAATGCTTGTTGTCATCCGTGGCGTGCGGGTCGGGGGTTTCGAAACCGATGACCAGAAGGCCCATCGTGGCTTTGCCGGCCTGACTGACTGATGACTGCTGAGTGGCGGCGGCTGTCACGGTTTCCCAAGGGACGATCCAGTACTCGCCGTTGTCGCGAGGGACGCAGACTTCGCGGCGTTGGCGGTTGAAGCGTATGGGTAAGGGGACTTCTCGGAAGAGGCCTTGGATTAAGAAAAAAATCGGGATGACCATGATGCAGGCTCCCAAAATCAATGCATCAGGATCTTTGAAAAGATAGGCCAGCCCTAAGAACAGCATAACCATCGGCCACATCACCATCACCGCCGAACCGATGCTGTAGTTACCAATATCGAGAAACACCTCGTTCTTACGCCAGATGATGTTGAGCACATCAGAAGGTTTCCTACCGGTGGGAATAGGTAGTGGCGCGAGATAGTCATTTCGCGAAAACATTCTTTTTTCGGTTGCTCCTGCCGGTGGCGTACTCATCGTTTGTCCTTGGGTCGCAGGTAAATGGCGCCGGGGTGATCCTTGCCGAGCGGGTAATTCGGCACACGATCAAGTTCGGGAGTTGGGTCATTTCTCAGTGCTATGACGCCCGTGGAGTTGTTCAAGGTAAAAGCCAAACCACGCTCCCCGCCGATAAAACTTCGAGCGCCCAGAATCCCGGTCAATGGCGTGCGATAACGCAATCTTAGCGACAACGTGCCAGGTGGTGTGCGCAGTACGTCTTTCACCTCTTTGAAAGGGCCGCTTATACGCAGCCCCTGACCTTCGTCGATCGGTATCCACTGGCAACTACTGTCGGACAACCAGAAGGGCGTCATATCACGCCAAGGCCTCGGCGCCTTGTAGCTATTGGTCGGGCTGTTCTTAATCAGATGCCGATAGCCCTGAGTATCCGATCTCAAGCCAACTCTCTTTCAGCGTGCGCAGCCAGTTCAGCCTCGCGTTTGGCGATGGCTGCTTCCAGTTCTGGAGAGCGTTTGGTCCATTGTTCAGGTGGGATTGGTTTCGACCATTCGATGATGTCGGGGTAGAGCAGATCGGGTGGCGGGTAAAGCTTCTTCCTTTGCAGGTAGGTGGCGAGAGGAGCATTGAAGATGAATACGCCAAAGACACCTTCCCACAACAGGGTCAAAAACCAGCCACGTTCTTTGGCTTTATCCTTCATGTAATCGATGTAGTAACGCAGGTTGGCCCCTGAATTAAGCGCTGCGGCATCCGGTGCCGCCTCTGGCCCAACTTCCATGTAACTGCGCATGCATTCCCACAGAGCCATCCCCGTCGTGCCACCGCCACAGTTGAAGCCCAGCGAAAAATGCTTGTTGTCTTCCGTGGCGTGCGGGTCGGGGTTTTCGAAACCGATGACCAGTAAACCCATTGTGGCTTTGCCGGCTTGACTGACCGACGACTGCTGAGTGGCCGCCGCCGTCACGGTTTCCCAAGGGACAATCCAGTACTCTCCGTTGTCGCGGGGGACGCAGACTTCTCGGCGTTGGCGATTGAAGCGTATGGGTAAAGGGACTTCGCGGAAGAGGCCTTGGATCAACCAAAAGATAGGGAGAGCCATGATACAAGCTCCTAATATCAACGCGTCAGGGTCATCGAAAACGTATGCCAGCCCCAAAAACAACATCACTCCGGGCCACATCACCATCACCGCCGAACCGATGCTGTAGTTACCGATATCGAGAACCGCCTCATTCTTGCGCCAGATGGTGTTGAGCACATCGCAAGGCCTTTCACCCGTAGGAATTGGCAATGGCGCCAGATAGTCATTGCGCGAAAACATCCTTTTTTCCGTTGTGCCTGCCGGTGGCGTACTCATCGCTTGTCCTTTGGTTGCAGGTAAATGGCGCCGGGGTGATCCTCGCCGAGCGGGTAATTCGGTACACGATCAAGTTCGGGTGTTGGGTCGTTTCTAAGCGCTATGACGCCCGAGGTGTTGTTCAACGTAAAAGCCAAACCTCGCTCCCCGCCGATAAAACTTCTAGCGCCGAGTATCCCGGTCAATGGCGTGTGATAACGCAACCTTAGCGACAACGTGCTTGGTGGTGTGCGCAGTATGTCTTTCACCTCTTTGAAAGGACCGCTTATACGCAGACCCTGACCTTCCTCGATCGGTATCCACTGACAGAGGGCGCCCGACAACCAATAGGGCGTCATATCGCGCCGAGGCCTCGGCGCCTTGTAGCTATTGGTCGGACTGTTCTTGATCAGATGCCGATAGACCTGAGTATCCGACCTCAAGCCAACTCGCTTTGAGCCTGCTTGGCCAGTTCAGCCTCGCGTTTGGCGATGGCTGCTTCCAACTCTGGAGAGCGTTTGGCCCATTGTTCCGGCGGGAGTGGTTTTGACCATTCGATGATGTCGGGATAGGGCAAGTCGGGAGGCGGGTTCAACTTCCAACGCTCTAGCACATCGATCAGCAAAGTGTTGAATATGAATATTCCGCAGAATCCTTCCCAGAGAACGGTTACGAACCAGCCTCTCAACTTCGCGGCTTTGATCAGATCGTCCAGATAAGTCGCCCAGATTCCTTTTGACCTGTCGAAACGCGCGGTTTGATCCTCAACAGCCTCTGGCCCGATCTCCATATAACTGCGCATGCATTCCCACAACGCCATTGCCGTAGTGCCACCGCCACAGTTGAAGCCTAGTGAAAAGTGTTTGTTGTCTTCCTTGGCGTGCGGGTCGGGGTTTTCGAAACCGATGACCAGTAAACCCATTGTGGCTTTGCCGGCTTGACTGACTGATGACTGTTGAGTGCCGGCGGCTGTCACGGTTTCCCAAGGGACAATCCAGTACTCGCCGTTGTCACGAGGGACGCAGACCTCGCGGCGTTGGCGGTTGAAGCGAATGGGTAAGGGGACTTCGCGGAAGAGGCCCTGAATCACAAATATTGAAGGAATGCCTATGATCAATAACGCCGCAATCCAGATCAGCCCGGGGTCTGGAGTGATGAAGCCCATAAATACAAATACCATCAGCGACGGCCACATCACCATGACCGTCGAACCGATGCTGTAGTTACCAATATCAAGAAAAACCTCGTTCTTGCGCCAGATGATGTTGAGCACATCAGAAGGTTTTCTGCCGGTGGGGATAGGTAATGGCGCGAGATAGTCATTGCGCGAAAATATCCGTTTTTTCGTGGTGCCCGCCGATGGCGTACTCATCGCTTGTCCTTGGGTTGCAGGTAAATGGCGCCGGGATGATCTTCACCGAGCGGGTAACTCGGAACACGATCAAGTTCGGGAGTTGGATCATCTCTCAGCGCTATGACGCCCGAGTTGTTGTTCAAAGTAAAAGCTAGACCACGCTCTCCACCGATAAAGCTCCGAGCGCCGAGTATCCCGGTCAATGGCGTGCGATAACGCAACCTTAGCGACAACGTGCTTGGTGGTGTGCGCAGTATGTCTTTCACCTCTTTGAAAGGGCCGCTTATGCGCAGACCCTGCCCCTCCTCTATCGGTATCCACTGGCAACTGCTGTCGGACAACCAGAAAGGCGTCATATCTCGCCACGGACGGGGAGGCCTGAAGTAGTCGGTCGGACTGTTTTTGATCAGGTACCGGTTTTCGAGGGTATCCACCGGATCACCGACCATGCTCAGTTCCAGGTAAACACTGTCTGGCTCGGCGCCTGGCAAGTCGATGGTCAGATAATCAATCGCGCTGACGAACGCCAGACCGGAACGACCATTATCAGGCGCCTGACTAGAACTGCTTTGCATGGTGACCCGAGGCGTATAGAGGATGAGATACAAACGGTCGAGTTCGTCGTGTTGGGCTTTCGGCGCGATGGGGTCCAGATCGATAGCCCGCGTTTTAGACCAGCAGCAATTGTTCAGGAAATTTTGCAGCGGTGTTTTCTCGAAAATCCAGGCAGTCAAGTACAGCACGCCAAGGCCCAGAATGATCCAGTTCAACGGTCCCATGTAGAGCGTGTAGCGCAAGATGGCGACTTCCGCAGTTATTGAACCTGCCAAAGCGCGGGCGGTGTAGCCAAGCCCCAATATCGCTTGAGCACCGAAGGCTGCTACCTGCCCTCCGACCGCGATCTGACGCATCTCCAGCCATGGATCGACTTGGTTTTGGGCGCTTTCCAATCGTGATTGCAAGGATTGGAATTCGTTTATTGCAGCACCAGTAGAAAGCGCACCAATCACCCCACCAAACAACGTAAGCGCCGGTGCCGCAGATGAACGAATAAAAAACCGATCCTTCCCCAACCCCATCCGAACCTGACTATCCACCACCGCCACCAACGCCGCCGCCCCATACAAACTCGCCGACACCGTGTCATTCACCCGCCGGGCATCCATCCCCTCCAGCACCCCGGCCTCACTCAAATAGTTCTGCACATTCACCACGTTGACCAACAACGCCGCCAACGGCACCACTCCCCCGCTGTTGACCACCACCGGCGAATTGACAATCCGCTCCACCCGCCCAACACCAATGGCTTTCCCCGTCTTGTTCACCCATTCACTCAACGCCTCGGCCCGTTGCCCCAGCAATTTCCACACCGGCCGCCCGGCTTCGATCGCGAACTGCAAGCGGCTCTCCCCCCCCAACCTCGCGGCAAGAAAAATGCTCATCCACGACGCACTGAAACCCTTGTCCCCCTTGAGCAACAACAACGCTGCACCCAGCCGATTGACCAACACATTCCATTGGCTGTCGGCCTCGCGGGCCATGGTCGCGATGTCATCCAGCACCACCACGCTCAGCGGCGCCAAGGCCTGATGGGTGGCGCTGATGTTGTCGGCGGACAGGGCGGCCATCAACTCGCCAAGGCGCGAGGCGTTGTTGACTGCCGCCTCAATCGACGGCGTCCAGGCGCTGAACAGTTGTCGGAGTGCGCCACCGTCGGCGGCGCGCACGTAGTCGGCGTATTGCTCGGCGCCTTGGGCGCGGAGGCATTGCGCGGTCAGGCAACCGCTGGCGAGTTCGGTCAGCCATTGGCGAGTGTCGAGGTCGTCGTAATCGACAAACCAGGTGCCGCTGGCCGAGCGCTTCAGGTACACGCCACGATCAGCGAACAACGCAGTGTGGCGTTGTTCGAGTTGTTGGAAGTGGCCGGCGGCGGTGTCGGTGAACCATGTGTCCATGGCATCGAGGTCGATGTACTTGCCGACCTTGGCGCTGAATGCGTGATTGTTGAGGTTGGCGTGTTTTTCCGCGCGGTATTGCCGCACCACTTCCTCCGCTTCGTAGTACAGATCGGCCGGAATAAACGCCCGCACCGGACCGACAATGGCTGCGATACGTGCATCACGGACGGCAGCTTCGGCCTCGGTCGGCCGACCGCCGAATTGACGATCCCGGGTTTCAACCCTGAGTTCCTCGTTCAGCCGATCCTGGGTATCGAGCATGATCTGGCCCTGTTCGGGCGTAAGGCTGATGTCGCGATCCTTGTAGCGGTAGCTAAGACTGCCGGCCAGTTCGGCGCCATCCTCGGTGATCAAACTGCGCACAAAGCCGCCGATGCTCAGGCGCAGATTGTTTTCGCCCAACCATTTTTCGTGACCGGCTTCCAGCCATTCCTGTTCGTGGTTGATGTCGCGCAACACGCCCAGATCGTCATCAAGGCAGGCGAGGACGGCGAACATTCCCTTGCTTTGTGTCTTGGTATTGTCCAGCCAGTCCCGCGTGCCCTGCCCGTCCCACGGCTCGGCGCTCCACTCGCCCGGTGGCTCGTCACTGGCGTCGGGATGCTGAGCGAGGACCTTGTCGCGCTCACGGATGCGATGCCTGGCGTCTGTGTAGGCGTTGATGTTGGCAGGAGTCGGCTGCTCTAACAGCGTCGCACCGAGGGCTTCGGTGTCTTCGGCATTTTTTTGCTGGTCAACTTTCATCGACCGGGCATAGGTGTCCGGGAGAAGTTCGGCGATGACCTCGTCGGCCTTCTCCAGCGGTGGACAGTGCGGGGCCTGCAGTTCGTCGGCCACCGTGTGCAAGGCAATGTGGCGCATGTGCTGACTGCGCTTGGCGCCGCTCTCGCTGAGGATTCGGCAGTGCTCGGCGTTCAACGGGAATTCGCTGTAAAGCATCCAGGCGTCGTGGATTTTTTGCAGCGCCAGCCCTGTGAGGGTTGCGTCGGGCACCGGAGCGGCCGCCGCGTCCAGCGCCTGCTCTTGCAGCAGTCCCTGCGGCGAAACGGCAAACCGTTTCAGCGGCCCCTGATGCTGCCAGAGGTAAACAAACCCCGCCCGCAAACGCCGCGCCGCCATCGGGCGACTCTGGGGCGTAATACCGGGAACGCAACAAACGTGCTCAGCCTTTTCGTGCGCCAGCGCATAGCGCACCGGCACCACAAACAGTTCGGGCTGGCTGGCGGGGCACGGATGCACCGTGCTGTTGATGTCCACATGCGGCTGGGCTTTGGCCTCGCGTTCGGCCTGAGCGGCCTCGTCGACCATGGCCAGTTTTTCGGCGCTCATCAGGCGAAGTCCTTGTCGGTCAGCAATTGGTGCGTCAATGCGCTGTTGAGGTTGTCCAGACGCTGGTGCGGCAACACTCGGGGCTCGTCCAGCAAACGCCGGTAGGCGCCGTGCTCGGCACCATCGGGAAAGTCAGTGCCCAGCACTGTGAAGAAACGCGCCCAGCGCAGGACTTCATCGACGGCACTGAAGCCCCGCCGTGCAGCACTGGCCTGACACTCCATGGCCCATTGCTGCAAAGCAGTCGAATCCATTGTGTTGAGGTATTGGGGGAAATAGCGTTCACCGTGTTCGATCAACTGTCTGGCAAAAGACTGGCGCTTGGCCGCGTTCAGGTGATCGAGTTGTTCCGCCGTCAGCACCAGCCAGGGCTTGTGCGCATACGGGATCGCGGGGTACTCGGTTTGCTGATTGATCTGTGAATCCGGCAGACGAATCAGCCGTACTGGCCCCATCAGTCGATCAAGCTCAGGCGAGGGCAAATCCTTCAGCCACAACGCGGTAATACGCGGGTCGTAGAAACGAAAGAAAACCGTCGCAACCCCGTCAACCCGCGCGTGGATCAGGCCGCGCAAATGCGCCAGCACTTGATCTTCGTCGGCCTCAGACTCCAGCCAGATACCCGCCGTTGTGCTCCACTCCTGCCAAAAAACCGTTGCCAACGGGCTATCGGGGATCACACCGATCAGCACGGGGCCGGCCTTGTCCAAAGCGCTGTAGGCGGTACGTTGATAAAGCGAGTGAACAGGCCTGCCGCCCGTCAGCTCGAACAGGCGATCGGGAAGGTTTTCGATCTGGACTCGATCCAGCAACAGAAAAGCCCGGCTCATGCGCTCACCTGTGACAGTTTTTCGCACACGGCACAGACTGAGGAAGCTTGTTCTGCCGCCTGAGTCAGCGCAGCCACTTGCGCGGTGACCGCCAGCGCGATCAGTGCCTGCGGATCTTCGGGCATTGCCGCCAACGCCGTCTGCGCCGCGACACCTGCCACTGGCGCGCCACCCTCAACGATGGCGACACTGCTGAAGATCCCGCCGGAATTGATCACGATGTGATGGCCGCCCGCCGTCAGCGTCAGGCTCGTACCGGCATCGATCACCACTTGGCTGGCGGTAACGCGGGCATGCGGGCCGGCCTGGATTACCAGCGTGCCTTCAGCCGTGGTGCTGCTGTTGCCGCTGATGTTGAGCACGTCATCACTGCCGATGACAGTGTTGCGCGTCCCGTCGGTGGTGTGGCGTTCGTCAGCCTTGATCAGGCTGGTGCTGTGGTTGTCGACTTGCTCGAAACGGTCACGACAGATCTGGCTGCGGCTGTCGTTGAGGATCAGTTGTTCGACATCGCGTTCGGCGCGCAGGTAGATTTTTTCCTGACCGGCGCGGTCTTCGATCATCAGTTCGTTGTAGCCGCCGGTATGCGGTGAACTGTGGCTGCGCAGCACGGTTCGGGTCTTTTGCTCGGGCAAGGCGTAGGGTGGCGACGTAACCTTGTTGGGCACACAGCCGGTGATCAGCGGTTTGTCCGGGGCGCCTTCGAGATAGGTCACCACGACTTCCATACCGATGCGCGGAATGGTCACCGAACCAAAATTTTCCCCGGCCCAGCTCGATGAAACCCGGATCCAGCAACTGCTGCGCTCGCTGTTGAGTTCGGCGCGGTCCCAGAAAAACTGGCACTTCACGCGGCCATATTCGTCACAGTAGATCTCTTCGTTAGCGGGGCCGGTCACACGTGCAGTCTGGGAAACCAGAGGACGACGCGGTGCTGGCAACGGTGGTCGAAACACCACCTCGGCGGGGATCACACTGAAGGTATTGCGATAGCCCTGGGTGAAGCCGTCAGCGGCTTTGGTGTCGCTGTTGACTGACTCTTCGAGCACTTGTGGCTGTCGGCCGTCGTGCGACACGCTGAGCAACAACCACAGGTCATTGCAGCTGTTGCGCGGGTGTTCGGTCAGTTCGAATAAGTGGCCGCAGCGCAGGTTCGCCTGATCGCTTTGACCTTCACCCAACTCATAGTCGGCGCGATGCCGTTCGAGCGCCTGTCGGGCGAATTGCTTGCCGGACTTTTCGTTCTCGATCAACAGCGGATAACGGTAGTCCTCCAGCGCCGGGGTGAACTCGGCGGTGAAGTGGCTTTCGAGCAGCAGGCTCGGGCGTTTGTGGTCGTAGTCGCGGCGGGTAACGGTGCTGGTACGGGTGCTGGTTCGCACGCTGAAACGGTTGACCACCGCGTGCTCGGCGACCATGCCGGAATCTTGCTGATACGGTGTGGCGCCAAGTTTGGGCAGGAACACCTGATCATCGGTGAACACCAGCAGATGCCCATCCGCCGAGTGCTGGTGATGCCAGGCAATGCCGTCCTCGGCGCATAACCTCTGGATAAATTCCAGGTCAGATTCCGCGTACTGCGTGCAGTATTCGCGAGCGGCGCTGGTGCTGACGTGGAAGGTAAACGCATCGGCCTGAATGCCATGACCGTTGAGCACTTGGGCGATGATCTGCGGCACGGTCATGCGTTGAAAAATCCGCTGATCGTGGCTGAACTGCAAATAGTGCAGTGCCGGCACCAGCGTCAGGTGATAGCAGGTCAGGCGTTTGCCGGCCTCACCAATCAGCACGTCTTCAATGCGCCCGTGAATACCTTCGCCATTGAGACCAAATTGCAGAAACGCCGGTTGGCTGAGCAAGCTCTCCAGATCGAAATCCGGGTGCTCGCTGACCAGTTCAATGTGGATGCCGTAGAGGGTGCTGATCGCTTCGGTGCCACTGAAGGCCAGCACCTCGAATTCGTGACGGATCGCAGGAATTTGCAACGTGAAATGCGCCGCATTGGCCGGCCGGAACATACGCTTATCCTTAAGCAAAGAGGAAAAGAGCGCGATGTCGAAACCGTCCTTGGTCTGTGCTCGCGAAAACTGGCAAGCACGCTAACAAGGCGAAAAAAAGATAGCTGTAGGGGGATTCTTCAAAATCGGAAGGACATTTCCTTTACAACAACCTACCGTTCAACAGACGTAAAAAAGCCGCGATCAACGCGGCTCTTCCACATCCACCCCGCCCTACTTCGGCTCAGGCTTCTGAAACGCATACAAATGCTGACGCACAATCCCGCCCGGCAATTCCTTGCCAAACACGCCATAACGCACTGGCCATTCCTTCGGCGGCAGCTTGAAAGTGCCGAACAGCATGTCCACCAGCGGTGTATGGATCGCGTAGTTCTTGTAGATGTAGTCCTTGTGCCGGGCGTGGTGCCAATGGTGGTAACGCGGCAGGACGATCAGGTAATTCAGCCAGCCGCCGTTGATCCGCACGTTGGCGTGGGCCAGTACGGCTTGAACGCCAACCAGAATCACGTAGGCATTCAACGCCTGCGGCGCGAAGCCCAGCAGCATCAGCGGCACCAGCACGCCGGTGCGGGTCAGAAGGATTTCGATGAAGTGCACACGCGAGCCAGCAAGCCAGTCCATGTGCGTGCTGGAGTGATGCACGGCGTGGAGGCGCCACAGAAACGGCACCACATGGTAGAGCCGATGCAGCCAGTACTGGCCAAGATCCGCCACCAGTATCGCGAGCAGGAACTGCACCACCAGCGGCAGACTTTGCACGCTGGCCTGCAAGCCCGGCGACACCGCCCAACCGGCGATGTAGCTCGACGAGGCGGTGATGAAAATCAGGATGAACTGCACCAGCATGTGACTGACGAAAAAGTAGGTCAGGTCGGTACGCCAGTGCGGGCGCAGGATGTTCTGCTCGGGGTCTTTGGAGTAAAGCTTTTCCAGCGGAATAAACACGAGCGCCGAGATCAGCAGCGCCAGCACAAACCAGTCCAGACCGAGCGAGTAAGGGGTCTGCCCGATCTCGCTGACCTGCACATTGGTGCCGCCGAGAAACACCGCCAGGCCTGACGCGACCAGTCCGGTGATGCCCAGGCGTTTACGCTTGTTGAGCAGGATGTTCAGGGTGCCGAGGCTGAACGACAGCACCAGCCCGAGCAACAGCGTGGTACGGGCGAATTGCTCGTCGTAGACCTTGCGCAGTTCGGCCGTGGTCAGCCATTCGGGAAACAGGAAGCAGAATACCGCCAGCAGGCTCAGCAGCCCGAGCGTGGCCGAGATGTAGCCACTGACCCGACCCTCGCCGAATTTGAAGGGAGCGTTGCCGTGCCGCTGAAAATAGGCTTTGAGTCTTTCCATAACTGATCTTCCGTGATTGCGAAAACTGCGACTGGTCAATGCGACGCAGGCAGGCACAAAAAAGCCACGGTCACCGTGGCTTTTTATGGATTACTGCTTCGGCGCGGGGGCCGCACTGCCCGGTTCGGCCGGTTTCGGCGCGGCGTCGTCGAACAGGTTGAGCCGTTCGCGCAACTCGTGTGCCGGTACCGGCTGCTGATCCGCCGGTAGCGCGTTGGGGTCGACCGGCGTTGCCGGAGCGGCGCCGTTCTGACTCTCATCGGCCGGTTTCGCCGGATCGGCACCTTGCGAACCTTCGATCGCGGCTTGGGCCTTTTTGGTCAGCACCACGATGTCGATGCGTCGGTTGACCGGGTTGAACGGGTTTTCCTTGTCGAACAATGCCGACGAGGCGTAACCGACCACCCGCGCCACTTGCGCATCCGGATAGCTACCCGCAACCAGCGCACGGCGGGCGGCGTTGGCGCGGTTGGCCGACAGCTCCCAGTTACCGAAATCGCCAGTGCCGGTGTACGGCTTGGCGTCGGTGTGGCCGCTGATGCTGATCTTGTTCGGCACCGCTTTGATGGTGTCGGCCATGGCCAGCAGGATGTCTTCGAAGTACGGTTTCAGGCGTGCCGAACCCGAGTCGAACATCGGCCGGTTCTCGGCGTCCATGATCTGGATGCGCAAGCCGTTCGGCGTGATCTCGAAAAGGATCTGGTCCTTGAATTTCTGCAGCTGCGGATTCTCGTCGACCTTGTTCTGCAGTTCTTGCAGGAGCAGTTCCAGACGTTCTTTCTCAACCTGCTCGGCCATGCCTTCAACCTGTTCGGTGTCGACCGTGACCTTGTCCGGTTGCGGCTGGGATTTAACCTCGGGGTTGAGGGTGTTTTCCGGCGCCAGTGTCGGCGTTCCGCCCAAATCGATGATGTACGGCGTGCCGCTTTCGGAGAAGCCGACCGGGTCTTTGAAATAGCCGGCGATGGCGATCTTCTGCTCAGGCGTCGCGGTGGACAGCAGCCACAACACCAGGAAGAACGCCATCATCGCCGTGGCGAAGTCGGCGAAGGCGATTTTCCACGCCCCGCCGTGATGCCCGCCGGCTATGCGCTTGACGCGCTTGATGATAATCGGCTGATTATTTTCCATGACTTAGCGACCGCGAACCGCTTGTTCCAGCTCGGCGAAGCTTGGACGGTGCGCCGGGTACAGAACCTTGCGACCGAACTCGACCGCCAGCGACGGCGGCATGCCGGAAGCCGAAGCCACCAGCGAAGCCTTGATGGCCTCGTAGACGTTCAGTTCTTCCTTGGCATCGTGAGCCAACGAGTGCGCCAACGGACCGAAGAAACCGTAGGCCGCGAGAATACCGAAGAAGGTACCCACGAGTGCCGCACCCACGTGCAGACCAATGGACTTCTGATCGCCTTCACCCAGCGAGGCCATGGTCACCACGATACCCAGTACCGCCGCGACGATACCGAAACCCGGCATGGCGTCGGCAATGCCGTTCACCGCGTGGGATGGGTGCTCGAGGTCTTCCTTCAGGCTATACAGCTCCATGTCGAACAGGCCTTCCAGCTCGTGCGGAGCCATGTTGCCGGAGGACATGATGCGCAGGTAATCGCAGATGAACGCGGTCATGCGTTCGTCTTTCAGTACCGCCGGGTACTTGGCGAAGATCGGGCTCGCAGCGGCATCTTCGATGTCGCCTTCGATGGCCATCATGCCTTCGCGGCGGCTCTTGTTGAGGATCTCGTAGATCAGGCCGAGCACTTCCAGATAGAAAGTGTGGCTGAAGCGCGAACTGAACATGCTCAGGGATTTCTTGAGCACGTGCATCGTCATGTAACCGGGGTTGGCCTGGAGGAATGCACCCAGTGCCGCACCACCGATGATCATCACCTCGAAGGGCTGGATCAGGGCGGCAATCTTGCCGTGGGAGAGCACGTATCCGCCGAGCACGCTCGCGAATACGACGATGATGCCGATAATTTTAGCCATAGGTAGAAAGTACTTATTTAAGTCGGGTTCAAGGTCATATTCGGAAGTTAAAAAATCTCTTCTTCTACTTATCGGCAAAACTGCGCCAGACTATAGCCAGTTCAGGCGAAAAGCCAATTTAGCCCATGCCGGGCGCGTCTACAGTCAGTGAAGATCTCGTCCAGACATGGCTAATGAAACGAACGTCCCACACGCAAAACCGACCACCGTCGACGGCTGGGTCAAGCTGCTCGACAGCGTCCGCCTGCCCGTGCCGCAAGAGGCTCACGACAAAGTCTGCCGGGCGATCCGTGATAATCGCAGCTCGATACGCGACATCGCCGACCTGATGCAGGACAGCCCGGCGCTGGCCTTGAGCATCATCCGTGAGGCGAATCGTCACACCCACGGCAACATGGGCACGCCGGCGGAAAATCTTGAAGTCGCGATCAACCGTCTCGGCCTCGCCCGCACTGAGGAATTGCTCGCGCGCCTACCGGCCGAACCGCAGATGCAGATCCCCAAGGCCCTGCGCCAACTGCAAATGATCAGCCAGCACGCTTCGCAGCAAGCGAACGGTTTTTTCGCCAGTCGCCTCGCGCGGCTGTGGCAGGACATTCATTGGGGCAGTTTGCTGTTTCTCTCGCCGTTGTGGCCGCTGGCGCTGACTTACCCACAACTGCTTGAGGAGTGGGAGCTGCGGGTTATCCACAAGGGCGAATCGGCGCGGACTGTCGAGAAGCAATTGTTCGGTGTGCGTCTGCTGAAAATCGCTGAAGCGCTGGTGCAAGTCTGGCATTTGCCGATCTGGGTGCAGCAGGGCTACAAATTGCTGCTCAGCGAACAGCGCGAACTGGTCAAAGTGCTGCGCATCGCCCGCGACAGCGAACATCCGCTGCGCCAGCAAAACCGCCTCGACGATGACCCGACCTTGCGTCGCTGGCTCAATCAGCCGGCCAACACCGTGCTGCTGGCCAATGGTCTGGCGCTGTCGGCACAGCAGGCCTGGGACAGTCCGCACAGCGAGCGCTGGCAGTACCTGACCAGCCTTTATCTGCAGATTTCGATGGACGAGGTGCAGCAACAGCTGCACCAGCAAGCCGCCAACAGTGCGCGTCAGCATGCAATGCCCGATTTGTGGCACCCGGCGGTTTCGCTGTTGTGGCCGTGGGGCACTCATCGTTTGCCTGCCGGCATGTTGCCCGCGCCAGCGCCGAATGCCGAAGATCTGACCCAGTGGCGTAAACAGTGCGCCGAACTGCTCGCCGAGCCGAGCCGCTTTACCAATGCCATGAGCCTGACCGTCGCCGCCCGCGATGCCTTGGTTGCCAGCGGCATGCGCCGGGTGATGATTCTGATGGCCGATCGCACGCAATCGAATCTGCGCGTGCATCAGACGTTCGGTCTGCCGAAGGAAGCCGGGGCGCTGAATTTTGTCGTCAGCCAAAGCAAAGTCCTGCAACGACTGCTGACCCAACAGGCGCAGGTGCGGATCAATCCCGAGAACAACGCACAATTCTCCGCGTTATTGCCGGCAGGCCTGCGCACGCTGTTCCGTGGCGAGCACCTGTTCCTGCGCTCATTGCTCAATAATGGCCGGGTGATCATGATCGTCGTTGCCGATCAGGGCGGCGGGCCGTTCGCCGACATCAGCGTGCAAGCCTTCGGCAAAACCGCGCAGTGCATCGAAAAGGCCTTGCACAGCTTTAGCAGCCGTGGCCGATGAGGCTGCGCTACAATCCTCCCCTTTGTGCTCTGGAGACCTCACATGTCTGACTTCTCTGGCTTGCCGCTCGTTATCGAACCGAGCGACCTGCTCCCTCGGCTCGAGTCCAGCGAACTGATTCTGGTGGACCTGACCAGCCCCGCCCGCTATGCCGAAGGTCACCTGCCCGGTGCACGGTTTGTCGACCCGAAACGCACCCAGCTCGGCCAGCCGCCGGCGCCGGGGCTGCTGCCGGCGAAAGCCGATCTGGAAGCGTTGTTCGGTGAACTGGGCCATCGCAAAGACGCGGTCTACGTGGTCTATGACGACGAAGGCGGCGGCTGGGCCGGGCGCTTCATCTGGCTGCTCGACGTGATCGGTCACGACAAGTACCACTATGTCGATGGCGGTCTGCCGGCGTGGCTGGCGGAAGGTTCGCCGATGTCGATCCAGGTCCCGCCGGCTGTCGGCGGCCCGGTGCCGTTGACGCTGCACGAAGAGCCGACCGCCACCCGCGAATACCTGCAAAGCCGTCTCGGCGCCGCCGATCTGGCGATCTGGGATGCACGCGGGCCGCTGGAATACTCCGGTGAGAAAGTGCTCGCAGCCAAGGGCGGGCACATTCCCGGCGCGGTCAACTTCGAATGGACGGCGGGCATGGACAAGGCACGTCACCTGCGCATTCGCACGGACATGCCGCAGATCCTCGAAGACCTCGGGATCACCAAGGACAAAGAAATCATTACCCACTGCCAGACCCATCACCGGTCGGGCTTCACTTATCTGGTGGCCAAGTCCCTCGGTTATCCGCGGGTCAAGGGCTACGCCGGTTCCTGGGGCGAATGGGGCAACCACCCTGACACGCCTGTCGAGATTTAAGGTTTTTAAGGACAACTAATGAAAGAGCGTCTGTTTATCCTCAGTCAGTACCTGCTGCCTCATCACCTGCTGTCGCGCCTGGCCGGTTGCATCGCCGAGTGCCGCGTGCGCTGGTTCAAGAATGCCTTCACCCAATGGTTCGCCAAACGCTACCAAGTCGACATGTCGCAAGCGCTGGTTGAAGACCTGACCGCTTACGAGCACTTCAACGCCTTCTTCACCCGTGCCCTGAAAGACGGCGCGCGCCCACTGGACCAGACGCCGGGCGCGATTCTCAGCCCGGCCGACGGTGCGGTCAGCCAACTCGGCCCGATCGAACACGGTCGCGTGTTCCAGGCCAAGGGCCACAGCTTCAGCGTGCTGGAACTGCTCGGCGGTGACGCGGCCAATGCGGCGCCGTTCATGGGTGGCGACTTCGCGACTATTTACCTGTCGCCGAAGGACTACCACCGCGTGCACATGCCGCTGGCCGGCACCCTGCGCGAAATGGTCTACATCCCGGGCCGGATCTTCTCGGTCAACCAGACCACCGCCGAAAACGTGCCGGAACTGTTCGCCCGCAATGAGCGCGTAGCGTGCATCTTCGACACCGAGCGCGGGCCGATGGCTGTTGTGCTGGTGGGCGCGATGATCGTTGCTTCGATCGAAACCGTGTGGGCCGGTCTGGTCACGCCGCCCAAGCGTGAACTGAAAACCTTCCGCTACGACGAAGCCGCCCGTGCGCCGATCCATCTGGAAAAAGGTGCTGAACTGGGCCGCTTCAAGCTGGGCTCGACCGCGATCGTGCTGTTCGGCCCGGATCAAGTGAAGTGGGCCGAGGAGTTGGCTGCTGGTTCGCCAGTACAAATGGGCCAAGGCCTGGCACTGCCAAAAGCCTGATGCCTTGCTGTGGGAGCCGCTTCGGCTCCCACAGGTTGCAGCATTTGCTGCTATGGTTTTTGGCATGAGCCAGACCAATTCCCCACCGCTGCTAAGCGCACCCACTCCGACGCAATCGCGCCTGTCGTTTTGCGACGCCACACCGCGCGACCTCAAGCGCTGGATCGCCGGCCTGCCAAAAGCCAACATCGGCGAAACCGCCCGCCAGTTGTATCAAGGACTGGGCGAGCTCAATCAGTTGCTGACCCCCAGTGACAATCGCCTGCAACTGCTGGAGCTGCTGCGCCCCGAGGTGTATTTCGTCTGCCAGCACCTGGAGCGGCACTTCCTGCATCAGGCAATCATGCTTGATGAGCGCTCGCGCAAGATCAGCAACCTGTGTCAGACGCTGCAAAGTCAGCTGGCCATCGGCTACAAACAGATCCTTTTGCGCATCGCGCCCAAGTACAGCAAGGATCGCGCGGCGCTGATCAGCCTGGCCCTGCAACGGGCGGCGCATGCACTCAAGGGTCAACTGGTGCGCGCCACGCAGTTGTACAGTTCGCCGCCGGAACACCTGTGGTTCGAGCTGCATCAGCTGTATCGCCTCGCCTGTGAATTGCAGTTGCATCAGCGCCGCGTGCATGACGACCTCGCCAGCCTGACCACGGAGCTGAGCCTCGAACAGACTTACATCGCCACCCTGTTATTGGGCAGCGCCCGTTGCAACCAACTGCGCCAAAACCAGATCGCCCGGCTCGCGGAAGTGTTGGAGCCGTGGAGCGCCTTGCTCAAGCTGCGCCCCGGCAGTCCGGACGATGGCTTGTTTGCGATCAGCGCCGACATCGACGTCGGCCCGCGCTACCGCTCGATGTTTCGTAGTGAGCAAAAGCCCGGGCTGCTCGGTTTCGATCCGCAGCCGTTGGTGAATGCCATCGAAGCGCATCTGCTGCGTCAGGACACCTCGACGCCACTACCGATCCCGACAGGCCTCAGCTTCGATACCCTGCAACACTTGCACACAACCTGGGGCCAGACCGCCGAGCGCAGCTTTCAACGCACCATGGGTCAGGGCACTTTGACCGTGTGCGTGGGCATGAGCGCCCTGCACTTCTACCTCGGCGGCGAACGCACGTTCAGCGAATTGCTCAAGCATCCCGGGGCCCGTGCGGCGAACTTCAGCAGCGTGGTGGCCAAGGGAGAAAAAGACAGCTGGAGTCAGGCCTTCGATGCCGCTCCGCAAAGCCAGGCTGATGAGTTCCTGCCTTATGAGGAAATTCAGTACGACCATCTGGTCGAGGACGAAAACAGCACCGACAACACGCCGCACTATCCGACCTATGCGTTGCCAGTGATCAATCACAGCCCCGGAGGTTATTGCCTTGGCTGGCCGAAAGACGTGCCCGCCGAGTTGCAGGCCGGGGAAATGCTCGGGATTCAGGACAGTGCGAGTCTGGGCTGGAGCATCGCGGTGATTCGCTGGATCCGGCAAGTGCGCGGTGGCGGAACGCAGATGGGCATCGAACTGGTGGCGCCCCATGCACAGCCATGCGGCTTGCAACTGGTGCGTTCGCGAGACGACCACAGTCACTATTTACGCGGATTACTGCTGCCGGAAATCAGCGCAATCGATTTACCGGCAACCTTGCTGGCACCACGACTGCCGTTTCAGGAAGGCAATAAAGTGCTGATCAACACCCACGGCGAGGAGCACCGCGCCGGGCTGGATCGACGGGTGGCGAGTACGCACAGTTTCAATCAGTTTGCTTATCGCTCGCTGGAGGCCGCGCAGAATGGCGGGAGCGAGGAGGATTTTGATTCGTTGTGGAAGTCGCTTTAGGGGCAATCCAGAAACCTGTGGCGAGGGAGCTTGCTCCCGCTGAGTTGCGAAGCGACTCCCTCGGTATCCAGCAAAAGAAGGGGCCTGCTGCGCAGTCCTGCGGGAGCAAGCTCCCTCGCCACAGAGGCCCGCACCAGGCTTAGAGCTGCCCGTCGCGATCGCGGAAACCCAGCAGATACAACACGCCATCAAGACCCAACGTCGAGATCGCCTGCTTCGCCGACTGCTTGACCAGCGGCTTGGCACGGAACGCCACACCCAATCCGGCAATCGCCAGCATCGGCAGGTCATTCGCGCCGTCGCCGACCGCGATGGTCTGCTCCAGACGCAAACCTTCCTTGTGCGCCAGCTCCTTCAGCAGGTCAGCCTTGCGCTGCGCGTCGACAATCGGCTCGATCGCCACGCCGGTGCATTTGCCGTCGACCACTTCCAGTTCGTTGGCGAACACATAGTCGATGCCGAGTTTGGCTTGCAACTGTTTGGCGAAATAGGTGAAGCCACCGGACAGGATTGCAGTCTTGTAGCCTAGACGCTTGAGTTCGGCGAACAGGGTTTCTGCACCTTCGGTCAGCCGCAGCGAGGCGCCGATCGAGTCCAGCACGCTGACGTCCAGGCCCTTGAGCAGCGCCAGACGCTCCTTGAAACTGGCGCGGAAATCCAGTTCGCCAGCCATCGCCCGCTCAGTGATCGCCGAAACCTGCTCGCCGACGCCGGCAGCCTTGGCCAATTCATCGATGACTTCAGCTTCGATCAGCGTCGAGTCCATGTCGAACACCGCCAGACGACGATTGCGACGGAACAGCGAATCTTCCTGGAAGGCGATATCGACGTTCAGCTCTTGAGCGACGCTGAGGAATTCAGCGCGCAGCGCCTGCGGATCCGCCGCTTCACCACGCACGGAGAACTCGATGCAGCCCTTGCCCTTGTCGGCCGGGGTGTCCAATGGCATGCGACCCGACAGACGGTCGATGTGATCGATGTTCAAGCCATATTTGGCGGTGATCGAGCTGACAGCCTGCAGTTGGCCGGCGGTCACTTTGCGGGTCAGCAGGGTAACGATGTGGCGCTTTTTGCCCTGATTGCCCACCCATTGCTGGTAATCCTCTTCGGACACCGGGGTGAAACGCACCTGCTGATCGAGCTCGTAGCCCTTGAACAGGATGTCCTTGAGCACGGATTTACCCTGCTCGGAATCGGGAATTTCCACCAGGATGCCGAACGACAGCATGTCGTGGATCACCGCCTGACCGATGTCGAGAATGTTCACGCCACCCTGTGCCAGAACACCGGTAATGGCCGCCGTCAGACCCGGACGGTCGACTCCCGTGATGTTAATCAGGACGATTTCGCGCAACGCGCACCCCCGCAACTGGAAAAAAACCGCATTCTACCCACTTTCAGTGACCATCGGGCACCGCGAGCGCTTTGCCGGTCTAGGGCCTGTCGCTATACTGCGCGTCAACTTCACGGACAAAAGAGCCGAGCTCAGTGAACCGGCCCACGCCAGTTAAAACCGATAACTTCTTCCTGCTGATCTTCCGTGCACTGCGCCATCGCCGTGTACCGATTGCATTGCGCATTGCCAGCCATAACGTGATCCTGGTCGCTCTGGCCCTGGTGATCTATGCCGGCGTGATGGGTTTGCAATTCAAGCAGGCCATGCACGAGCAGGCCGATGCGCTGGGCGAAAGCCTGACCACGCAGACCGCCACTTCCGCCACGGAGCTGTTGGTGTCCAACGACATCCTCAGCCTCAACGTGCTGCTCAATAACCTGACCAAGAACAAACTGGTGGCCCACGCGGCGATCTATAGCGTGGACAACCGCATCCTCGCCGAATCCGGTCAGCGCCCCAAGCACAGCCTTTTGGGCGAAGCCGAAGGCATGTACGAGAGCAAGATCACTTTCCAGGACGTGACGGCCGGGCAACTGCGCATCAGCCTCGACATGGATCAGTTCCAGCAGCCGATGACCATCAGCCTGCAAAGCATGGGCATTTTGAGTGCGATTCTGTTGGCGCTGTCGCTAGCCTTGAGCCTGCGTATGGGCCGTTACCTGTCGACGCCGTTGCTGCAGTTGCGCGTCTGGCTGCGCCGAATCGACGAGCACACGCCGGGCATCGACCGTCAGGATGAAATCGGCGATCTGGCTCGTCAGTTGCACGCCAACTACGCGCCGGAACCTGCGCCTGAACCGGAACCCGAGTTCGTAGACGAGGACGACGAGCCTGAGTTCGAAGTGCGCAACCTGCGTGATCCGAGCTTCGACGAGACTCGCCCGCTGGCTGCGCAAAAACCCGCGCCTCGCCATGTAGTCAGCACCGTCGAAGACGATGAGGACGATGACGCGTTCGCCGATCTGCGTGACGAATCGCTTGCTCAAACCGCGCACCCGGTGATTCGCAAAGCGACGCCAAGCGTGCCGCAACACACGGCCGTGCTGGCGGTGCAACTGGGTTCGCAAGAGCAGCTGCGCCGTTTGCCTAAAGCGCGACTGGACGAATTGCAGGAACGCTATCGCGACTGCCTCGATCAAGCCGCTTCGCTGTATCAGGGTGAAATCGAAACCCTGAACGACGGCAGCACGCTGATGCTGTTCCACACCGAAGATTGCGGTGACGATTACCTGACCAACGCCATCTGCTGCGGCGAGTTGTTGCGGGCGCTGGGCCATCAGTTGCAGATTGAAGTGGCGGACAGCGGTATTACCCTGCAATTGCAGCTGGGCCTGACCCTGGGTGATGAGCTGTTCGGTCTTAGTCAGATTGATCTGCTGCTCACCGATTCGGCCCAGGATGCACTGGCCCTGTCGCAACACAGCCGCAATCTGCTGCTGGTCGAGCGCAAGATCAGTGATGACGCACTTATTCGCCAGCGTGCACGGATCCGCCCGATTGCCAGCCCTGAGGGCGCTTGCTGCGTGGAGCGGTTGATGGAGCCTTATCCGTCGATGCTTGAGCGGCAACTGGCGCGGATGCATGAGCGCCGGGCTTAAGCCTCAAGCCTGAAACATCGAAGCCCGCAGACGAGTGATTGTCTGCGGGCTTTTTTGTTGCCTTCACTGGCCCCTTCGCGGGCAAGCCCGCTCCCACAGGAGTAGCGGTGTTCACAAGACCCGTGCAACGCCGGATAACCCGTGGGAGCGGGCTTGCCCGCGATGAGGCCAGCACTGAACACAAAGATCTCCAGCCACCAGACACAACAAAGCCCGCACAAGGCGGGCTCTGTTCTGACTCGATCCAGCGTCAGAAGCGGAACACTTCCATATCCGTACGAATCGGTGATGCCATCGGAATCTTCGGCTGCTTCTCGGCTTCTGCCGCCGGCGCTGCCGGTTTCGGTGCCGCTTTACGCGGAGCCTCGGCCACAGGTGGCTGATTGGCCAGTGGCTTGAGCGCCACTGACAGTTGCTCAGCCAGACGCTGCAACAGGATCCCTTGCGCCTGAACCTGCGAAGCCGTGCTTCCGGCGTGCAGCTCCTGCAGATGGACGATGCGGTTATCGCGCACCTTGCCGCGACGGTCGATCAGGCGCCATTGCGCATCGAGAATCGCCGGTTGTTTCTGACCGGAGTCCAGACGTGTGATGGTCAGCAAGACCTGCACATCCGGAGTAAACCCGGTTGTGGCTGGCGCCAGTACCACACGCTGGCTATCCAGATGACCGGCCACCTGACGCATCAACAACTGATCGATATCCGACGAAAGGCTGCCCGCCCAACGACCATCGGTCGCCGCTTGCAGACTGCCGTCCGGCTGACGTTGCAGCAATGTCTCACGTTGCAGGTAATCGGCTACGACCACCGGGCCCAACAAAACAGCCATGCCTGCGCTTTGCGCAGGCTGAACCGGACTTCCGCTGTCCAGTTGATACAGCGACACCGGCTGGTGAACGCTGCAACCCGCCAGGCCCAAAACGCCGGCGAGCAGAAAAATAAGGGGGCGCAGAGCAGTCATCATCCCGTCCAGGTGGCCGCCACAAGGCTGACCACAGTGAAAATACTCAAAAAATATGAAGAACGCTCGGCCACGCCGGCGCTTGGAAAGGCCATATCATCCGTGAATATGCGTTCCGACTCCAGCGCCAAAGCGCCGATCTACGCGTTAAATCGTAGATACGGCGCTCTAGGACGCCTAATTGAGGTTTTCGACGAGCAGCGCATCGACCCGCTGGAAGCCACGAGGGAGTTTATTCCCGCGACGTCCACGCTCACCTTTATAGTGTTCGAGGTCGTCGGCCTTCAGCGACAGGGTCCGTTTTCCGGCCTGCAGCACCAGTGTTGCGCCTTCCGGAAGCACGGCGATGTCCGTGACATATTCTTCGCGACTGGCCACACGCTCACCGGAAATACCGATGATCTTGTTGCCCTTGCCCTTCCCTAATTGTGGCAGATCGCTGATTTTGAAGATCAGCAGGCGACCCTCGGTCGTGACCGAGGCCAGCCAGTTGTGCTCACGATCAGCCACCGGACGCGGTGCGATCACTTTGGCGTTGTTCGGCAGACTCAACAGGGCTTTACCGGCCTTGTTCTTGGCTTGCAGATCTTCGCCTTTGACCACGAAACCGTAACCGGCGTCGGAGGCGATCACGTACAGCGCATCGTCTTCCGGCATCAGCACGCATTCGAAGGTCGCTCCCGGTGGCGGCGTCAGACGGCCGGTCAGCGGCTCGCCCTGGCCCCGCGCCGACGGCAAGGTGTGCGCGGCGACCGAATAGCTGCGACCGGTGGAGTCGATGAACACCGCAAACTGGTTGGAGCGCCCCGCTGCCGAGGTCTTGAAGCCGTCGCCGGCCTTGTACGACAGGCCGGTGGCGTCGATATCGTGGCCCTTGGCTGAGCGAATCCAGCCTTTCTCGGACAATACGACGGTGACTTTTTCGTTCGGCAGCAGATCGTGTTCGGTCAGCGCCTTGGCTTCGGCGCGCTCGACGATTGGCGAGCGACGGTCGTCGCCATAGGTTTCGGCGTCTTTCAGCAGTTCGGTGCGCACCAGCTTCTTCAGCTTCGCTTCGCTTCCCAGCAGCGCTTGCAACTTGGCTTGTTCCTTGAGCAGTTCGTCTTGCTCGTCGCGCAGCTTCATCTCTTCCAGTCGCGCCAATTGACGCAGACGGGTGTCGAGAATGTAGTCGGCCTGAATCTCGCTGAGGGCGAAACGCTCGATCAGCTTGGCTTTCGGGTGCTCCTCGGTACGGATGATGTGAATCACTTCATCCAGGTTGAGGTAGGCGATCAACAAACCGTCCAACAGGTGCAGGCGACGCTCGACCTTGTCGAGGCGGAATTGCAGGCGGCGACGCACGGTCAGTACGCGGAATTCCAGCCATTCGACCAGCAACGCCCGCAGGTTTTTCAGCTGCGGCTTGCCGTCCAGACCGATGATGTTGACGTTGACCCGGTAGGTCGACTCCAGCTCGGTGCTGGCGAACAGGTGCTGCATCAGCGCTTCGTGGTCGACGCGGCTGTTGACCGGAATGATCACGATGCGGCACGGGTTTTCGTGGTCGGATTCGTCGCGCAGGTCGGCGATCTGCGGGGCTTTCGAAGGTTTGGCCTGCATCAGTGCGGCGATCTGCTCCAGCACCTTGGCACCGGAGACCTGATGCGGCAGCGCGGTGACGATGATGTCGCCGTCCTCGACGTGGTAAACGGCGCGCATACGCACCGAGCCCTTGCCGGTTTCGTACATTTTCAACAGGTCGGCGCGCGGGGTGATGATTTCCGCTTCGGTCGGATAGTCCGGGCCCTGAATGTGTTCGCAGAGCTGTTCGACCGTGGCTTTCGGCTCATCGAGCAAGCGCACGCAAGCGGTGGCGACTTCACGCAGGTTGTGCGGCGGCACGTCGGTGGCCATGCCCACGGCGATACCGGTGGTGCCGTTGAGCAGGATGTTCGGCAAACGTGCCGGCAACACCAGCGGCTCCTGCAGGGTGCCGTCGAAGTTCGGGCCCCAGTCGGCCGTGCCCTGGCCCAGTTCGCTGAGCAGCACTTCGGAATAACGCGACAGGCGCGCTTCGGTGTAACGCATGGCGGCGAAGGACTTGGGATCGTCCGGCGCACCCCAGTTACCCTGGCCATCGACCAGCGTGTAGCGATAGCTGAACGGCTGGGCCATCAGCACCATCGCTTCGTAGCACGCCGAATCGCCGTGAGGGTGGAACTTGCCGAGCACGTCACCGACGGTACGCGCCGATTTCTTGTGCTTGGAATCGGCGTCCAGCCCCAGTTCGCTCATGGCGTAGACGATACGCCGCTGTACCGGTTTCAGGCCGTCGCCGATATGCGGCAGAGCACGGTCCATGATCACGTACATGGAGTAGTTGAGGTAGGCACTTTCGGTGAAGTCGGCCAACGATCGGCGTTCTACACCGTCCAGGCTGAGATCAAGGGGGTTGCTCATGCAGGCCTCATCGGTTCGTTGTCTGGCGCAGCAGCATGGTGCCACCGCGCTGAGTAAATTCAAGTTTGTTCAGGGCGCTCATACCGAGCAGCACCTGATCGCCATGCAGCCCCGGCGCCACCAGTGCGCGAACATCCCGCAGCACGATGTCGCCCAGTTGCAGGCGGGCAATTTTTGTCCGATAGCCCTGGCTCAGGCCATTGGCCGTGCTCAGGGTCACACCGAAACCTTCTTCCAGCTTCAAACGCTTGGCCAGATCCGCCGGGATCGCCACATCGGTCGCGCCGGTGTCGAGCATGAACTCCACCGGCTCACCGTTGATCTGGCCGCTGGCGACAAAATGCCCTTGGGCATTGCTCGCCAGCTTCACTTCAATAAAGCCTTCGCCCTGCTCCGAACTCACGACGACGTTCGGATTCTGCTGGCGTTGTTCCCACTGGCCGAAAAACCGTGTGGCCAGAAAAAGTGCAGCACACCACGCCAGAATCATCAGCACCCGACCGGCGCGTTTGCCCGGCGGTTGCTGGCTCACGGCTTGGCGCTCCAACCGCCGTCAGGCGCGGCAAAGCGCCAGACGATCGGGCGTTTTTCGCCGTCGTTGCGGGCACCGTCGTTGTTGTCGATGCCGATCCACGCGCCCTGGGCATCCACCACCAGCGCTTCCGCCAGACCGTAGGCCTGTGAGTACTGGCGCTGTGGCTGCAAGGCATCTTCGGCATACGACCAGCACAGCTCGACCTTGGCGGTTACCGCATCGCGACGACAAATCTGGAACGCATTGCGCTCGAGGGTAAACAGCTTGCCGTTGAACAGCGACAGATCAGCGAAGTCGCGGGTGACGGCACGGGCCTTGGGAAACTGCGGCGGCTGCATCTCGACCCCGCCTTCGCTGAGCAGCACGCAGGCGCCCTCGCAATCCCAGACCGTTTGCTGCCGCTTGATCTTCAGCAGGCCACGGCGCTCACGCTCGGCGGCCAGCCACAACTGATCGCCCGCCGGGTTGATCGCCAGACCTTCGAATAGTGCGTTGAAGTGCAGCAACATGCCGCTGGCCCGAGCCTCTTTCACCAGCATCGGCGAAATCTTCAGCCACGACGCCGGGCCTTGTGGCGGTACTTGCAGTACCGCTGCGTGGGCCTCGCTGACAATGTAGCGATTGCCGGCGTTGTCGCAGGTGATGCCTTCGAAATCAAGATCGCCGCCACGAACGAACGAGGCCGCCCAGGTGCGCGAACTCAAACCCCAGGGCAAGCCGCTGTCAGGCACCTTTGGCACATCGATGTGCACGGTTTCCGCCAGCCAGACTTGATCTGCGGTTTTAAGCCGGTAGATCTGCTCATCATCGCGGTCGGACACCGTCCACAACTCATTGCCGCACAAGGCCAGCCCCGACAGGTTGCCACCGCGCATACCGTCGACGGGGTGCTCGGAGAGCAGGCGCAATTCCTGTAACGGCTCGGCCGAAACGGTCATCGCACTCAGCAGTAACGCACCTGCCAGGGCCCAGCCAAATCGCATCAGGCCAGCACCTCGGCGAGGTTGCCTTTGGATTCGAGCCAGGTCTTGCGGTCACCGGCGCGTTTCTTCGCCAGCAGCATGTCCATCATTTCCGAGGTTTCGGCAAAGTCTTCGCCCAGCGTCAATTGCACCAGACGCCGAGTGTTCGGGTCCATGGTGGTTTCGCGCAACTGCGGCGGGTTCATCTCACCCAGCCCCTTGAATCGGGTGACCTGCGGTTTGCCGCGCTTCTTCTCTGCTACCAGACGGTCAAGAATGCCGTCGCGCTCAGCTTCGTCGAGGGCGTAGTAAATTTCTTTGCCGAGGTCGATGCGGTACAGAGGCGGCATCGCGACGTAAACGTGACCGGCATCCACCAGCGGGCGGAAATGCTGGACGAACAACGCGCACAGCAAGGTTGCGATGTGCAAACCGTCGGAGTCGGCGTCGGCGAGGATGCAGATCTTGCCGTAGCGCAACTGGCTCATGTCTGCGGCGCCCGGATCGACACCGATGGCCACGGCGATGTTGTGCACTTCCTGACTGGCGAGCACTTCGCTGCCGTCGACTTCCCAGGTGTTGAGGATCTTGCCGCGCAACGGCAGGATCGCCTGGAATTCCTTGTCCCGCGCTTGTTTGGCGGAACCGCCGGCGGAATCACCTTCGACCAGGAACAGTTCGGAACGCATCGGGTCCTGCCCGGCGCAGTCAGCCAGCTTGCCCGGAAGTGCAGGGCCCTGAGTGACGCGTTTACGCTCGACTTTCTTGCTCGCCTTGAGGCGGCGACCGGCATTGTTGATCGCCAGTTCGGCCAGCGCCAGACCGGTTTCCGGGTTGGCGTTGAGCCACAGGCTGAACGCATCTTTCACGACACCGGAAACGAACGCCGCCGCTTCACGGGACGACAGACGCTCTTTGGTCTGGCCGGAGAATTGCGGCTCCTGCATTTTCATCGACAGGACGAAAGCGATGCGCTCCCAGACGTCTTCCGGCGCCAGCTTCACGCCGCGCGGCAGCAGGCTGCGGAATTCGCAGAATTCGCGCATCGCGTCGAGCAAGCCCTGACGCAAACCGTTGACGTGGGTACCGCCCTGCGCCGTCGGGATCAGGTTGACGTAGCTTTCCTGCACCGCGTCGCCACCTTCCGGCAGCCACAGCAGCGCCCAGTCGACCGCTTCCTTGTTACCGGCGAAGGCACCGCAGAACGGTTCGTTCGGCAGGCGCTCGAATTCGCTGACAGCGTCGACCAGATACGAGCGCAGGCCGTCTTCGTAATGCCATTCGACTTTCTCGCCGGTGCCTTTGTCTTCGAAGCTGACCAACAATCCCGGGCACAGAACGGCCTTGGCCTTGAGTACGTGCTTGAGGCGGCTGATGGAGAATTTTGGTGAATCGAAGTATTTCGGATCCGGCGCAAAGTACACGCTGGTGCCGGTGTTGCGCTTGCCGACCGTACCGACGATTTCCAGCTCGGAGGCTTTGAAACCGTCGTTGAAGGTCATCTGGTATTCGTTGCCGTCACGCTTGACGCGCACCCGGACTTCGGTCGACAAGGCGTTGACCACAGAAATACCCACGCCGTGCAGACCGCCGGAGAACTGGTAATTCTTGTTGGAGAACTTGCCGCCCGCATGCAGCTTGGTGAGGATCAGCTCGACGCCCGACACGCCCTCTTCCGGGTGGATGTCGACCGGCATGCCACGGCCGTCGTCGCTGACTTCCAGCGAGTGGTCGGCGTGCAGGATGACCTGTACCGATTTGGCGTGGCCGGCCAGGGCTTCGTCGACGCTGTTGTCGATGACTTCCTGGGCAAGGTGGTTGGGCCGACTGGTGTCGGTGTACATGCCGGGGCGTTTGCGCACCGGGTCGAGGCCCGAGAGGACTTCGATGGCGTCGGCGTTATAAGAGCTAGCGCTGGGAGTGGCCATAGGGTCTCGTCGTCAGTCATTCATGAAATAGGGGCAAGACTTCACAGTGCGGTGAAATCGATTGCCTGATACAAATCGGCGCCAATGCCGGCAAAACTCAACAACGCCGGCAACTGCCCGGTAAATCCCTGGTAACCATGGTCGCCGCCGGCCTGAATGCGCAAGGCACAGGCCCGGTAATACTGCTGGGCGAGGCGATAGTCCAGTGTTTCATCGCCGGTCTGCAACCAGACCTGATAACGCTGTGCATCCTGGGGTGCCGGCACTTCCAGTTCGGCCAGCGCCGTCACATGGTCATGGGTCAATTCCCAGGTTTCATCGGTATACAGGTTTTTCTGCGTGCCCAGATAGCCGTCGAACATCCGGTGCGGACTGACGGCCGGGTTGACCAACAAGGCTTTCAGGCCATGGCGCTCGGCCAGGTGAGTCGCATAGTAGCCGCCGAGTGAGCTTCCCACCAGCAACGGGCTGCCCAGTTCGGCAATCGCTTGCTCCAACTGACCGATGGCTTCACGCGGATGGTGATGCAGGGCCGGGACACGCAGTTGATCGCTCAAACCCAGCCGTTTCATCACCTCGACCAGTTGACAGGCCTTTTTCGAGGCCGGTGCGCTGTTGAAGCCGTGGATATAGAGAATCGAACCGGACATTTGAGCTCCCTGGGTGTCGGCGAAAGATAGCGGAGTTTACAGGGAGTCAGGTAATTCGTGGGTGTTTGTAAGGACGCCTTCGCGAGCAGGCTCGCTCCCACGGGTGTTCGCGTTCCAATGTGGGAGCGAGCCTGCCCGCGAAGGCCGCGACTCGGTATTCAGTAGCCGTTGGAGCCGTAATCGATGGTGAATTCGAAATCGGTGACGCGCTCAACTCCCGTTTCGAGGCGACCATCCGGCAGCAGCCGCAACCAGCGATAACCCGGCGCCTGCTCACCGACCTTGAAGTCTTCACTGCCCGGTTCGAACTGAATGCAGGTCGACGGCGAGGCCATCAGGCGCACGCCATTGCGCTCGCGATCAATTTCCTGATGCACATGCCCCCACAACACCGCCCTCGCCTGTGGAAAACGATCCAGCACCTCGAAAAACGCCTCAGGATTGCGCAAGCCGATCGGTTCCATCCACGCGCAATCGATCGACACCGGATGATGGTGGAAGCACACCAGATGATGACGCTCCGGCGCTTCGCTCAACGAGCGGGCCAGCAGTTGCAGTTGATCGTCCTGCAAATACCCTGGCACCGAGCCGGGGACAGCCGAATCCAGAAGAGTCACCCGCCAGTTGCCGATATCGACCACCGACTCCAGCAGCGCGCTCTGCACCGCCGCCACCGCCATGATTTGCGGTTCGTCGTGATTGCCGGGAATCCAGCGCGCCGGAGCATCGATCTGCGCGCTCATTTCACGAAACTGCTGATACGACTCCAGCGTGCCGTCCTGGGAAATATCGCCAGTAGCCAGAATCAAATCGATCTGGGGCTGCTGCCCCAGCACCAGCTCAATGACCTTTTGCAGGCTCTCGCGGGTGTTCATGCCCAGCAGCGTGCCGTCCGCTTCAGCGAACAGATGGCTGTCGGACAACTGCACCAGCAACGCCGGATCGGCGGTGGTCAACGTGGATACGCTCGGCAAGGCGTTCTCCCAGGGCAAAGGCACGGATTCGGTTGAATGGCGCAATTATGCTGGGGGACGAGTGAAAGGGGAAACCGCCGAACCGGACGCAGTTCACAACTAGCGTACGACTTCGTACTCGTGCCCCAACGCCAGGCAATGACTCAGCCATTCCCCCAGGAACAGATTGAGCTGCGCTTTTTCATCGGGCTGATGCATCGCGGCGTTCGGGTAAGGATAGATGCCGCGAAAGCGTCGTGCATGTTCGGCGCTGACCACTTCAGCCATGCGTGCGTCGTGATAGACCTGAACTTCCAGTTGCGGCACCGGCAGCCACGGCAGGCTGTGTTCCTGGCGCACTTGCAAGGTGGTGGTGTACGGACAGGTCTGCAGGACTTCGAGGGCCAGCACGCCGAGCATTTGCTCACCCTGAGTCACGGCGATGCGCCGCGCTTCGGGTTCGTTGCGCATGTCCGGCACCAGTCGCATCAGGCGCGCGTAGTTGGCCTCGCAGGCGGCTTGCAGGCCTGCGAGGTCAACCCGATAACGATCGCGCAGCTTGTTTACGACCATAACCCCCTCACTTCGGCGCGGTTCAGCGCCAGCCATTGCAAGGCGATGATGCTCGCCGCGTTGGCAATGCGTCCGTCGCGTACGGCCTGCAAGGCATCTTCGAAGGCCCAGACCGTGACGCGGATATCTTCTGCCTCTTCCTCCAGCCCATGCAGGCCGCCAACGCCGTCGGTGCTGCAACGCCCCAGATACAAATGCACGAACTCGTTGCTGCCGCCCGGCGACGGGAAATATTTGGTCATCGGCCACAGGGCCTTGATGTCCAGCCCAGCTTCCTCCTGCGCTTCGCGGTGAGCAACTTCTTCCGGCACTTCTTCCTTGTCGATCAGACCGGCGACCAGCTCGACCAGCCACGGGTTGTCAGTCTTGCCCATGGCACCCACACGAAACTGCTCGATCAGCACCACTTCGTCGCGTTGCGGATCGTAGGGCAGCATGCACACGGCATCATGACGCACGAACACTTCGCGATTGATCTCCCGACTCATGCCGCCGGCAAACAACTCATGGCGCAGGTGCAAACGGTCGAGCTTGTAGAAGCCCTCGTAGCAGCGCTCGCGCTTTACCACATCGACGGTGGTCGGAATGGCGTTGGCAAAATCAGTCATGAAGCATCCTCTTTACTGCGAATCCATTACGAGGTGCCTTTTTGTTACCTGCAACGTGTCACCGGCAACCTCGACTTCGCGCCATCCTAACGCGCCCGCACCGTTTGATGCAGCCCCTTTACCGTCAGCGGGATGGACGGTGGAGGCGAAACCCACTCTAATTAGCTTAGTGGCGAACTGACTGCTTCTGCGAGAGTCGAAGCGGATATCTTTTTGCCTTCCCCTGCTTTCGAAAGGACGCCCATGTCGCTTTTCAAAATTGCCTCCGTGGCCGCCATCGCCCTGACTCTGGGTGCCTGCGCCAGCCTGTTCCAGCCCAATTACCGCACACCGCTGGAGACCACCCGCGATGCGTCGGAACAGCTGAAACCCGGCTGCTCCAACCCTGACTGCCCACTGGTGAATATCGACACTCTGCGTTTCCCGGCAGAACCGGCACTCGACGGGATCATCGAAAAACGTCTGTTGCAAATGACCCGCACCGAGAAAAACGCGCCGGTGGCGCCGACCCTGGCAGCCTATCGCGAGCAGTTCCTGGCCAATGCCGGCCCGCGCAACAGCAGCTACCTGCAAGCGAAAGTACGTGAGCAGCATGACGGCTTGGTGATCATCGAGTTGTCGAGCTACCTCGACACCGGCGGCGCACATGGCACCCCGGGGCGCGGTTTCATCAACTATTCGCGCCAGCAGCACAAGGTGCTGAACCTGTCGGACATGCTGCTGCCGGGTCAGGAAGACGCGTTCTGGAAGGCTGCGCAAGTAGCGCACAACAGCTGGTTGATCAGCACCAAGCTCGATCAGGAAGCGGAGTTCGTCAAGAACTGGCCGTTCGTGAAAACCCAGAACGTGGCGCTGACCTATGGCGGCGTGATCCTCAAGTACGACGTGACCACCATCGCGCCTTACGCGCTGGGCCACGTCGAACTGAAGATTCCTTATCCGCGTCTGAACGGCATCCTCAAGCCCGAGCTGTTTCCCGGCCGTAACTGAAGGCCCGACCCAGCACGAACTGCAACAGCCCTGCCAGCACCAGCGCCGGCAGGGTTGCGCCGACATCCGGATACAGATTCGCCAGCAAGTGGTAGGTGCTCACGCCACCCAGCCACGCCAACAGCGCTGGCCAGCGCAATGCGGCTGACGCGACCTGAGCACTGCGCTTGCGCAGAATGAAGTGATCCACCAGCACCACGCCAAACAGCGGCGCAAACACCGAACCGATCAGCAGCAGAAAATTCTGGTACTGCGCCAATGGTGCCAGCAAGGCGATCAGCGTGCAGATCACGCCGATGGCCAAGGCCAGATGCTCGACTTTCAAGCGCAACAGAATCCCGCTGGACACCGCTGCCGAGTGAATGTCGGCGAAGGCGTTTTCCGACTCATCGAGCAGAATCAGCAGCAACGGAATGCCCAGCCCGGCGCCAGCCAAGGCCAGCAGCAATGCGTTGACTTCACCGCTCGGTGCGAACGCCAAGGTGTAGGCAACGCCGAGGCTCATCAGCCAGAAATTGCCGATAAAGAAGCCAATCGCGGTGCCACCGAAAACGTTTTTCGCGCGCTTGCCGAAACGCGAGTAGTCGGCGATCAGCGGCAGCCACGACAGCGGCATCGCGATAGCAATGTCGAAGCCCACGGCGAACGGCAGCGAACCGTCACCGGCCTGCGCCCATAGCGCCGCCAGATCAGCCTTGGCGAACAGGTTCCAGGTCAGCCAGATGCACGCGCCGAGCAGCAGCCAGATTCCCCACTTGCGCAGGATCTGCCGGACGAATGTCAGCGGCCCGCTGACTGCAAGCAAGGTCGCCAGCGTGCCGAAAAACAAGGTCCACAGCAGCGGGTAAGCCCACAGCGAGTGCTCGCCGAAAGCGCGGGTGCCCAGCAGGCTGGCGGCGTCGCGCATAACGATGATTTCAAAGGAGCCCCAACCGATCAGTTGCAGCAGATTGAGCAGCGCCGGCAGGCTCGCGCCTTTGCGGCCGAGGCTGAGTTTCAGTGCGGCCATCGACGACAGGCCGGTGTCGCTGCCGATCACGCCGACGGCGGCCAGCAGCAAAACGCCGACCAGCGTGCCGAGGAAAATCGCCAGTAACGAACCGGACAGGCCCAGACCTGGCGCCAGTAGCGCACCGGTCTGCAAGACCATCAAGCCGATGCCGAGGGAAAACCACAGGGAAAACAGATCGCGACCGCCGAATACACGCTTGTCGGCGGGCACGGCGAGCTCTGGGGAATAAGTGCTGGGTTGAATGCTCAAGGGTGTTATCTCAGAGGGACATTTGTTGTTTTTTTGATCGCCATCGCGGGCAAGCCCGCTCCCACAGAATCCTCGCTGAACACAAATCTTGTGGGCAACGCAAAACACTGTGGGAGCGGGCTTGCCCGCGATGACGGCGGCGCGAGCGCCGCCGGACTCAGGTCAGATCAAACCTTCTTGTACAGCTGACTGCCTTCCTTCTTGAACCGCTCGGCCTGTTCCGCCAGGCCCTGGGCGACGTCCACGTCGACCGCGTCGATCCGCTGGTTGGCCGCGTATTCGCGGACTTCCTGGGTGATCTTCATCGAGCAGAATTTCGGCCCGCACATCGAACAGAAGTGCGCGACCTTCGCCGAGTCCTTCGGCAGGGTTTCATCGTGATACGAACGGGCGGTGTCCGGGTCCAGACCGAGGTTGAACTGGTCTTCCCAACGGAACTCGAAACGCGCCTTGCTCAAGGCGTTGTCGCGAATCTGCGCGCCCGGGTGGCCCTTCGCAAGGTCGGCGGCGTGAGCGGCGATCTTGTAGGTGATGATCCCGGTCTTCACGTCATCCTTGTTCGGCAGGCCCAAGTGCTCTTTCGGCGTCACGTAGCAGAGCATCGCGCAACCGAACCAGCCGATCATCGCCGCACCGATACCCGAGGTGATGTGGTCGTAACCCGGCGCGATGTCGGTGGTCAGCGGGCCGAGGGTGTAGAACGGCGCCTCGTCGCAGCACTCGAGCTGCTTGTCCATGTTCTCTTTGATCAACTGCATCGGCACGTGGCCCGGGCCTTCGATCATGCACTGCACGTCGTGTTTCCAGGCGATCTTGGTCAGCTCGCCGAGGGTTTCCAGTTCGCCGAATTGCGCTTCATCGTTGGCGTCGGCAATCGAGCCCGGACGCAAGCCATCGCCCAGCGAGAAGCTGACGTCGTAGGCCTTCATGATTTCGCAGATTTCGTCGAAGTGGGTGTAGAGGAAGTTTTCTTTGTGATGCGCCAGGCACCACTTGGCCATGATCGAACCGCCACGGGACACGATGCCGGTCACGCGTTTGGCGGTCAGCGGCACGTAGCGCAGCAGTACGCCGGCGTGAATGGTGAAGTAGTCGACGCCCTGCTCCGCCTGTTCGATCAGCGTGTCGCGGAACAGCTCCCAGGTCAGGTCTTCAGCCACGCCGTTGACCTTTTCCAGCGCCTGATAGATCGGTACGGTGCCGATCGGCACTGGCGAGTTGCGGATGATCCATTCGCGGGTTTCGTGGATGTGTTTGCCGGTGGACAAGTCCATCACGGTATCCGAACCCCAGCGAATGCCCCAGGTCAGTTTCGCCACTTCTTCTTCGATGGACGAACCCAGGGCGCTGTTACCGATGTTGCCGTTGATCTTCACCAGGAAGTTACGGCCGATGATCATCGGTTCCAGTTCGACGTGGTTGATGTTGGCCGGAATGATTGCACGGCCACGGGCGATTTCTT
Source organism: Pseudomonas sp. Seg1 (assembly GCF_018326005.1). NCBI lineage: Bacteria > Pseudomonadati > Pseudomonadota > Gammaproteobacteria > Pseudomonadales > Pseudomonadaceae > Pseudomonas > Pseudomonas sp. Seg1. The sequence continues at coordinate 608,746 of NZ_AP021903.1, read as the reverse complement.
CGCGGACGAATTCGGCGGTGATTTCTTTCGGGATGCTGGCGCCGAAGCTGTGGCCGGCGTGTTGCTGCTGCAACAGACCTGCGGCGCGGGCTTCTTGCAGCTTCATGTTTTCGCGGATGGCGACGTATTCCATCTCGGCGGTGATGATGCCTTTACGTGCGTAGTGCATCTGGCTGACGTTGGCCCCGGCCTTGGCGCGGCGCGGGTTGTTGACGTGAGCGAAGCGCAGTTTGGTCAGCTCTGGGTCGGCGAGGCGTTCCTGGCCGAAGTTCGAGCTCAGACCTGGCAGACGCTCGGTGTCGCCACGGTCGTCGATCCATGCCGAACGCACATCGCCGAGACCTTTACGCACATCGATCACCACGTTCGGATCGGTGTACGGGCCGGAGGTGTCGTAGACGGTGACTGGCGCGTTGATTTCGCCACCGAAGTCGGTCGGGGTCACATCGAGGGTGATTTCGCGCATTGGCACGCGGATGTCCGGACGGGAGCCCTGAACGTAGATTTTTTGCGAACGGGTGAACGGCTTGACCGATTGCTCGTCGACCTTGGCCGAGTCACTCAGGTTGATCGCGTTTTTAGATTTTGTAGTCATCACGGGCTCTCCAGACAGCATCCAGGCAGTGGATTGTCGGAGCAGAACCTGAAAGGCACGGACGCACCAGGACCGGTGCTGTGCATCGTCGTCGAGCGTTCGATTGTCGAACAATTTCCCGGACGAAGCACAAGAGGACTCGCCGGGTGACGAGAAATCTTGTTCCCTACGCAGGCGCTAACCTGATCAGGTTCAACGGGATCCGAAATTATTCGATCTCAGCCTCATAGCAAGGCACCCCGACAAGAACCCGGCCAGTCTAGACACAACCGGCAAAGAACGCCAACACCGCAGCAAACACCATGATGAATGGCGCAATTGGCGGGACTTGCAGGATTGTTGCCGCACGATTGCGCAACTACACTCGCTGTGCCCTGCGCGCCTTGACGCTACCGGGGCCGCGCCGTAGCCTTGGCGCTCACATTATTTTCGTAATATTTCTTGCTAGGGATCGCCTCATGCTGCGCAAACTTTCACTGGCTCTTGCCGTGTCTTGTGCGTCCAACGCAATGGCCTGGGCAGCAGAAGCGCCCTTGTCGAGCAAAACCGATCTGGTCAGCGTCTATCAGGAAGCGGTCGACAACAACGCCGATCTGGCCGCTGCCCGCGCCCAGTACGGCGCACAGAAGGAAGTGGTGCCGCAGGCCCGCGCCGGATTGCTGCCGAATCTGTCCGGCGGCGCTGAAGTCGCCGACGTACGCACCTCGATCGACCAGCCTTCGGCCATTGCCAACCGCAGCGCGCATTCCTATCAGGCGACGCTCGCCCAACCGCTGTTCCGCGCCGATCGCTGGTTCCAGTATCAGGCGGCCAAGGACGTCAACGAGCAGGCCGCGCTGCAACTGTCGGCCACCGAACAGAACCTGATCCTGCAATCGGCCGAAAGCTATTTCAACGTGCTGCGCAGTCAGGACAATCTGGCCTCGACCAAGGCCGAAGAAGCGGCGTTCAAGCGCCAGCTCGATCAGTCCAACGAGCGCTTCGATGTCGGCCTGTCGGACAAGACCGACGTGCTGCAATCGCAAGCCAGTTACGACACCGCGCGGGCCAACCGGATCGTCGCCCAGCGTCAGGTCGATGATGCGTTCGAAGCATTGATCACCCTGACCAACCGCCAGTACAACTCGATTCAGGGCATCGTCCACACGCTGCCGATCCTGCCGCCGGCGCCGAACGACGCCAAGGCGTGGGTCGATACGGCGGCGAAACAGAACCTCAATCTGCTCGCCAGCAACTTCGCCGTCAGCTCGGCCGAACAGACCCTGAAGCAGCGCAAGGCCGGCCACCTGCCGACCCTCGACGCCGTGGCCAAATACGAAAAAGGCGACAACGACGCCCTCGGTTTCGCCAACCCGAATGCTTTTGGCACGCCATACCGTGGCAACGTCGAACAGAGCACGCTGGGCCTGCAACTGAACATCCCGATCTACAGCGGCGGGTTGACCAGTTCGCAAGTGCGCCAGTCGTATGAACAACTGAATCAGAGCGAACAGCAGCGCGAATCCCTGCGTCGGCAGATCGTCGAAAACACCCGCAATCTGCATCGCGCGGTCAACACCGACGTTGAGCAGGTGCAGGCACGCCGTCAGTCGATCATCTCCAACCAGAGCGCAGTGGAAGCCACGGAAATCGGTTATCAGGTCGGTACGCGCAACATCGTCGACGTGCTCGATGCCCAGCGTCAGCTGTACACCTCGGTGCGCAACTACAACAACACCCGCTACGACTACATCCTCGACAACCTGCGCTTAAAGCAGGCGGCGGGGACGTTGAACCCGGGGGACTTGCAGGATCTGACGCGGTATCTGAAGGCCGACTACAACCCGGACAAGGACTTCCTGCCACCGGATCTGGCCAAGGCTGCCGAGGCGCAGCTCAAGGCACGGCCTTAAACAATCTGGATAAATCCCTTGTGGCGAGGGGATTTAGCGAAACGTCGCACCGCCCCGATGGGCTGCGAAGCAGCCCTAAAACATCCATCGCGGTCATTCAGTCATATCTAGGAAACAGGGTTTACGACTGCTGAGCAGCCGATCGGGGATAAATCCCCTCGCCACAATAAGTGTTCCACGCGACTATTTGATCAACCTGCCCAAGCCATCCAGCAAACGCTGCAACGCGCCCTGGTTGCGGCGCATCACCGCCAGCCCGGCTTCGGCCATGCGCTGCGCATCACGCGGCAGTTCGAACAGGCGCTGCACTTCCACCGCCAGCCCTTCGGCATCATCCACCTCGGCCAACGCGCCAGCCTCACGCAATTGCGCGGCGATATCGAGGAAGTTGAACAGGTGCGGGCCACTCAACACCGGTTTCGCCAGCGCGGCGGGCTCCAGCAGGTTGTGCCCACCATTCGCCACCAAGCTGCCGCCGACAAACGCGCTGTCCGCCAGTGCATAGAGAAACAGCAACTCGCCCATGGTGTCGCCGAGCAGTACCGACTTCTGCGCATTGACACTGACGCCGGTCGAGCGACGCACCGTGGCAAAGCCTTCGCGCTGGCACAGTTCGAACACCGAGTTGAAACGCTCCGGATGACGCGGCACCAGAATCAGCAGCGCATTCGGATAGTTGGCGAGCAAGCGACGATGGGCGTCCAGCACCACTTCATCCTCGCCCTCGTGAGTGCTCGCAGCGATCCACACCGGACGCTCCAGCGCCTGCCATTGGCCGCGCAACTCAGCGGCTCGTTGCAGCAGCTGCGGGTCGATGGTCAGGTCAAATTTGATCGAGCCGGTCACCTCGACCGTCTCCGGGCGCGCACCGAGATCACGGAAGCGTTGCGCCTCAGTGGCGGTCTGCACGGCGAAAAAGCTCATCTCGGCGAGCATCGGCGCGGTCAGTTTGCTGAAACGCGCGTAACCGCGAGCCGAGCGCTCGGACAATCGGCCGTTGGCCAGCGCCACGGGAATCCCGCGTTTGGCGCATTGGTGAATGTGGTTGGGCCACAATTCGGTTTCCATGATCACCGCGAGTTTCGGTTGGGCACGATCGAGAAACCGCGCCGCCGCACACGGCAAGTCATACGGCAGATAACAATGCTGGATGCGCGGCTCATCGGCGAACAGTGCATGAATGCGCTCCGAACCCGTCGGGGTCATGCAGGTCACGGTAATCGGAAGCGTTGGATAACGTTGCAACAACGCGCGGATCATCGGCGCCGCGGCGATGCTTTCGCCCACCGACACCGCGTGCACCCAGATGCCGCCGGGGCGCAACGTCGGCATGCCATAAGTGAAACGCTCGCCAATCCGCTTGGCATACGCCGGTGCCTTGCGCGAGCGCAGCCACAGCCGAATCGCCACCAATGGCAGCCCCAGGTAAAACAGCGCGGTGTAGAGAGTTCTATTCATGGCGGCGGAGTTTATCGACTTTTGCCGTCGATCGCCTGCAAGTGCACGGCAAAACGTTCAGCCAGCCAACGCGCCGCCGGCCCCAGCGGTTCGTCGCGGCGCCAGACCAGCTCCACCACCAGCGCCGGCGGCGTCCATTCGCTGTCCAACTCAACCATCAAGCCCTGATACGCCGAGTACTGCACCACATGGCGCGGCAACCAGGCCCAGCCAAGATCGCGCACCAGCCATTCGGCCATCACGTAAAAACTGTCGGCACGCCATACCTGCGGGCTGGCCGGTTCGTTGCCGGGATAGACACTGGTTTGCGTCGACATCAACAACTGCCGGTGTTGCGCCAGTTGCTGGCAAGTGACCCAGGATTGCGTCGCCAACGGATGATTGATGCCGCAGACCGTGACCATTTCCACACTGCCGAGTACCCGCCGCTCCAGCGCTTCGGGGATTTCGTCGTGATAGAACAACAGCCCGAGATCGGCGCGGCGCTCGACCAGTTTGCGGGCGACCTCGCCTTGGGCGGCGCTGGTCAGTTGCACTTCCAGGCTGGGAAATTGCTCGGCCAGCGCACCGAAACTTTCCACCAGCGCCTGATAGGGCATCGCCTCATCCTGTGCCACGCGCAACTGCGCTTCCTGCCCGCGCATCATCGCCATGGCACGGCCGTTGAGGCGTTCGCATTGACGCAAGACTTCGCGGGCCTCTTCCAGCAACGCTTCTCCCGCTTCGGTGAGGCACGGCTGGCGACCGCTGCTACGCTCGAAGAGACTGACGCCCAGATCATCTTCAAGCAGGGCGATGGCGCTGCTGATCGCCGACTGCGCCTTGCGCTGCTTGCGCGCCACGGCGGAGAACGAGCGCTGTTCGGCGACATCGATAAAAACGCGTAGCTGATCGAGATTCCACTGCATGTTGCGTCACCAACCCATCTTGTAAACAGATAGGTAATGACTTTACCGCATCTGGTGAATCTCTAGAATGCCGCCTCAGCAAGCAACGTTTCCTATGAGGGTTTACACATGAACGCCTACGTCTATCTGGCCATTGCCATCTGCGCCGAAGTGATAGCCACCGTTTCGATGAAAGCGGTCAAGGGCATCAGTACGCCGCTGCCGCTGATTCTGGTGATCGTCGGCTACGGCATCGCCTTCTGGATGCTGACGCTGGTGGTGCGTACCGTGCCGGTGGGCGTGGCCTACGCGGTATGGGCCGGCATGGGCATCGTCATGGTCAGCGTGGCGGCGCTGTTTATCTATGGGCAGAAACTGGATATCCCGGCGATGCTCGGGATGGCGCTGATCGTGCTCGGCGTGGTCGTCATCCAGCTGTTCTCGAAAACCGCCGGCCATTAATCCCTCTCAAGCACATTCCAAAACCTGTGGCGAGGGAGCTTGCTCCCGCTCGGCTGCGTAGCAGTCGTAAAATCGCACACCACCGAGTGTCAGCAATAACTCGGTCTCAGGTTTTGGGCTCGCTTCGCGACCCAGCGGGAGCAAGCTCCCTCGCCGCAGGGGATTTGTCAGGCCAGAGGTTTTGCATTCGGCCTGTTGATCATCGACAAATCCGCCTCTTTCCCGAGTCTGTATACTGCGCCCTCGTCTTGAACACTGAGGTCGTTGCATGCCATCCGTTATTTCCACTGACGTTCTGATTGTCGGCGCTGGTGTCGCCGGCCTCTGGCTGAACGCGCGCCTGCGCCGTCAGGGTTTTTCGACCGTGCTGGTGGAAAGCGCCAGCCTCGGCGGCGGGCAGAGTGTGAAATCCCAGGGCATCATCCACGGTGGCGCCAAATACGCGCTGCACGGTGCGCTGACCGGCGCCTCGGAAGCCATTGCCGACATGCCACGCCGCTGGCGTGAAGCGCTGGCCGGCGACGGTGAACTGGACCTGTCCGGCGTGCGCCTGCTCTCCGAAGCGCATTACCTGTGGTCGCCGGGCACTCTGGCCGGCAACCTCACCAGTTTCTTCGCCAGCAAAGCCGTGCGTGGCCGTGTCGATCAGGTCAAGGGCGATCAATTGCCGCCGGCACTGCAGGACAAACGTTTCAAGGGCAAGGTCTATCGCCTCGCCGAACTGGTGGTCGATGTGCCGAGCCTGATTCAACGCCTGGCCGATCTGGCCGGCGACGGCTTGCTGGCCGGGCAAACCATCGAGCCGTTGCTGGAAGCGGGTGTGCTGGTCGGCTTGAAAGTCGACGGTCGCGAGATCCGTGCGCAGCGCATCGTCCTCAGCGCCGGCGCCGGCACCGCTGATCTGCTCACCGCTCTGGGCCTGAGCCATCCGGCCATGCAACGCCGGCCACTGCACATGATCATCGCCAAAGGCCCGGGCCTGAAACCGCTGTACGCACACTGCCTGGGCGGCGGCACCAAGCCGCGTATCACCGTGACCACGCACCCGGCGGCGGATGGCCAATGGGTCTGGTACATGGGCGGCGACATCGCCGAGAGCGAAGGTGTAAACCGCGAGCCCGCCGAGCAGATCGCCACCGCGCAGAAAGAAATCGCGCAGTTGCTGCCGTGGATCGACCTCAGCACCACGCAATGGGCGACCTTGCGCGTCGACCGTGCCGAGCCGCTGCAAACCGGCCTGACGCGCCCGGACAATGCCTTCCTCGCTGAAGAGGGACGCTTGCTGGTCGGCTGGCCGACCAAACTGGCGCTGGCTCCGGATTTTGCTGATCGGGTGATCGCCTCTCTGCAGCGCGACGGCATCCAGCCGCAAGCCGCCGAACCTTTGCCGCCCCTGCCAAAACCACCGCTGGGCGTGCCAGCCTGGGAGCAACTGCTGCCATGAGTATCGCTACCCTGCATGACTTGCATCGCCCGCTGGGCAGCACCGGCCTGACGGTTTCGCCACTGGGCCTGGGCACGGTCAAACTCGGCCGTGATCAAGGGGTGAAATACCCCAACGGTTTTCAGATCCCCGACGATGAGGCGGCGCGCATGCTGCTGCGGCAAGCGCAGGGTCTGGGCATCAACCTGATCGACACCGCGCCGGCTTATGGCCGCAGCGAAGAACGCCTCGGCCCGCTACTGCGGGGCCAGCGACAGGACTGGGTGATTGTCAGCAAGGTCGGCGAAGAGTTTGCCAACGGTGAGTCACGTCACGACTTCAGCGCGGCCCACACGCGCCTGTCGGTGGAGCGCAGCCTGCAACGTCTTGAAACCGATTTTATCGATCTGGTGCTGGTGCACTCCGACGGCAATGACATGGCGATCCTTGAGCACGAAGAGGTGTACGCCACACTCGCGGCGCTCAAGGCCGAGGGCAAGATTCGCGGCTTCGGTTTCTCCGGCAAAACCGTCGAAGGTGGCCTGAAGGCACTGGAGCAGGGCGACTGCGCGATGGTCACCTACAATCTGAACGAACAGAGCGAGAAGGCAGTCATTGACTATGCTGCTGCCCATGGCAAAGCCATTCTGGTGAAAAAAGCCCTGGCCAGCGGTCACGTTTGCCTGAGCCCAGGTGTGGACCCGGTGCGTGCCAGCTTCGAATTGCTGTTTGCCCAGCCCGGCGTAGCCAGTGCTATTGTCGGGACGATCAATCCGCTGCACCTCGCCCATAACGTTGCGACCGTTGCCCAGGTCCTTCGTGGTCACTGACGCCGCCCCGCGGCCTTAAGCAGGAGCCGATATGCCGCGCACGCTCATCAGAAAGAACCCGAGCAACTTCAAGACCCTGCCGCTGTTCGTCGAAGCCACCCCCGAAGGCCTGACCTATCAGAGCGTCGGCATGCCGCTGAACTTCGCGCAGACCTTGCAGCGACGCAAACCGGTGAGCGTGGCGGATGCCGAGCGCTTTTCGCTGGAGCTGGCGAATCTCGGAGTCTCGGTGCGCCTGACCCTGCATTGGCAGAATCGCGATTATTGGGTGCTGGTACGCCAGCGCCGGCAGGATCGCGGCGACGTGGTGCTGAAACTGATTTCCGGTTACGTACCGGCCCACGAACTGAATATTCCGCTGCACACGGCCATCCAGGAAATTGCCGAAGAGTGTTTGCTGGAAACCCCGGAAGGCTGGCTCGGCGGACGTTTCAACGACACGTGGCTGCCGGCGCCCTACTCCTCCGCGCTGCATTACCGCGAGGCCTTGCCGTTTCGGCTGACGCCGTTGTCCGGCTCGGCGCGCCCGATTCGTTGCGCTAACCTGCAATTGCTGGAACGGCCGCGCGCCTATGTGCATTTGCCGACCGCGTCGCTGCAATTGATCTATGACTTGCGTCTGGACGTGCCCAAGGAAGCCAAATCCCTGAGCCTGTTCCATGTCGATGAGCGCCTGGAAGGTGATCAACTGGTGGCACGGCTCGACCGCAAGCGCCCCGACCTCTATCTGATGCCGCTCAAGGACGGTGCACCACTGGCCGAACTCTATACCCTCAAGCGCGACAAACTCCTGCCGGCCGGCACCCGCGGACTTTACCTCGCAGAGAGCTTCGCAACTCAAGAGGGCTGGGTCGTACGCGATGAACGAATTCGCTGGAAGGACTGGGTCGTGCAGCAAGGCCTGCAACCCGCAAAGCCCCCTCGCACAGGCCTCAAGCAACTGAGTCTGAAGGCGTTGCGTCTGGTTGGCATCGGCAAGAAACGCGCGAGCAAATAGCCGGTTAGCGCTTGCTATCGATCCATGTGCGCAAGGTCGCGAAGAAATGGAAGTAGCGGTTTTCGCGCTTGCCCATGCCACGCTTGGGCGAGAACGACTCTTCGGCAAATGCGCCGGTAATGCGTACCCGTGATGCTTGGGTTTTCAATGTGCAAACCTTGGCATCGACCCGCTGCAATGCGTACTTGAGCAAACGCTCGGA